>JAEYRQ010000506.1 GCA_023435545.1 Pseudomonadota bacterium
TAGAGGTCCTCATCCCCTCACCCTTTTCGCCCAGGCTTGCCAAAGCTCGCCAAGGCTCAAAGCCCTCTCCCCATGGGAGGGGGGGAATCTCTCACGCGATCGTCTGGCCGGTCTTCTTCCAGTCGGCCAGGAAGGCGTCGAGCCCCTTGTCGGTCAGCGGATGCGACACGAGCTGGCGGATGATCGCCGGCGGGATGGTGGCGACGTCGGCGCCGGCCAGCGCGCACAGCTTGACATGGTTGACGGTGCGGATCGAGGCGGCCAGCACCTCGGTGTCGAAGTCGTAGTTGTCGTAGATCGCCCGGATCTCGCCGATTAGCTCCACCCCGTCGAGCCCGATGTCGTCGAGCCGGCCGATGAACGGCGAGACGAAGGTCGCGCCGGCCTTGGCGGCGAGCAGCGCCTGGTTGGCCGAGAAGCAGAGCGTGACATTGACCATCGTGCCTTCGCCGGTCAGCGTGTTGCAAGCCTTGAGGCCGTGCATGGTCAGCGGAACCTTCACCGTCACGTTATCGGCGATCTCGGCGAGGCTGCGGCCCTCGGCGATCATGCCGTCGGCATCGGTCGCGGTGACCTCGGCGGAGACGGGGCCGTCGACGATGGCGCAGATCTCGGCGACGATCTCGCGGAACGGCCGTCCGGCCTTGGCCACCAGCGAGGGATTGGTGGTGACGCCATCGAGCAGGCCGGTCTCGGCCAGCGCCCGGATCTCGGCCACGTCAGCGGTATCTACGAAGAATTTCATGCCCTGTCCGTTCCTTCTCGCGCCCTGGCCAGCGCCATGGGGCCTGACGCCGCACTGTTTAGCGGTAGTTTGTCGCCGATGACAGTCCCGCGAATCGGCCGATGAGCCAAACCGTCGTCCCGGTCCTGACGCCCGTCGCCCTCGAGGCGACCTACAGCTATGCCGTTCCCGACGGCATGGCGCTGGCGCCGGGTGACGTCGTGGTGGTGCCGCTCGGCCCGCGCACCGTGCTCGGCGTCGTCTGGGACGGGGAGCCCGACCAGGTCGCCCGCCGCAAGCTGCGTCCAGTCGAGGCAAGACTGTCGGGACCGGCGATGTCGGCGGCCATGCGCCGCTTCGTCGAGTGGATCGCCGACTATACGCTCAGCCCGCGCGGCATGGTGTTGCGGATGATGCTCAGGGTGCCGGAGGCGTTCGGGCCGGAGAAGCCGGTGATCGCCGTCCGGCTCGCAGGTGACCCGCCGGAGCGCATGACCGAGGCGCGCCGCCGCGTGCTGGAGGTCGCCGCCGACGGGCTCGCCTGGAGCAAGTCGGCGCTGGCAGAGGCCTCGGGTGTCGGCGCTTCGGTGGTGGAGGGACTCCTCGAGGCGGGCACGCTGGAACGCGTGGCATTGCCGCCGAAACCGGTGGTCGCGCCGCCCGATCCCGGTTTCGCCCAGGCTGCCCTCACCGGCGACCAGTCCGCTGCCGCGCAGGCGCTGGCCGAGGCGGTCGACAGCGGCAGCTTCTCCGTGAGCCTGCTGGAAGGGGTCACCGGCTCCGGCAAGACCGAGGTCTATTTCGAGACGGTTGCGGAGGCGCTGAAAGCCGGCCGGCAGGTGCTGGTGATGGTGCCCGAGATCTCGCTCACCTCCCAGTTCCTCGCCCGTTTCGAGGCCCGCTTCGGCACCGTCCCTGCCGAATGGCATTCCGGGCTTACTCCGAAGTTGCGCGAGCGGACGTGGCGCGGCGTCGCCTCGGGCGAGGTCAGGGCGGTCGCGGGCGCGCGCTCGGCGCTGTTCCTGCCGTTCTCGAACCTCGGTCTCATCATCGTCGACGAAGAGCACGACCCCGCCTACAAGCAGGAGGAGGGCGTCATCTACTCGGCCCGCGACATGGCCGTGGTGCGCGGCTCCATCGAGTGCTGCCCGGTCGTACTGTCCTCCGCCACGCCATCGGTCGAGAGCCGGGCGAACGCCGAGCGCGGCCGCTACCACCACCTGCGCCTGCCGGACCGCTACGGCGCGACGCTGCCCGACATCCGCGCCATCGACTTGCGCAGTGAGGGGCCGGAGCGCGGCCGGTTCCTCAGCCCACCGCTGGTCGCGGCCATCGCCGAGACGATCGCCGGCGGCGATCAGGCGCTCCTGTTTCTCAATCGCCGCGGCTACGCGCCTCTGACGCTGTGCCGGGCCTGCGGCTTCCGCTTCGAGTGCCCGAACTGCTCGGCCTGGCTGGTCGAGCACCGCTTCCGCCGCCAGCTCGCCTGCCACCACTGCGGCCACACGATCCCGCGGCCGGTGAACTGCCCCAATTGCGGCGCCGAGGACAGCCTGGTGCCCTGCGGGCCGGGAATCGAGCGGATCGCCGAGGAGGCCGCCGAGCGCTTCCCCGACATCCGCATCCTGATGCTGTCGAGCGACCTGATCGGCTCGATCGCCGACCTCAGGATGCGCTTCTCGATGATCGAGCGCGGCGAGGTGGACCTCGTGGTCGGAACCCAGCTCGTGGCGAAGGGCCACAACTTCCCCAATCTGGCGCTTGTCGGGGTGGTCGATGCCGATGTCGGGCTCGCAACCGCCGACCCGCGCGCCGCCGAGCGCACCTTCCAGCTTCTGCAGCAGGTGACCGGCCGGGCGGGGCGCCAGCGTGACGGGGGCAGGGGCCTGATCCAGACCTTCGATCCCGAGCATCCGGTAATGAAAGCGATCGTGTCCGGCGACCGCGAGGCCTTCTACGCCCGCGAGATGGAGAGCCGTGAGCGGCAGGGCCTGCCGCCCTTCGGACGGCTGGCGGCGATCGTCGTCTCGGCGAAGTCGCAGGACGAGGCGGTGTCCTACGCCAAGGCGCTGGCGCGCGCCGCCCCACTCGCCGACGGTGCCCGCGTGCTGGGTCCGGCCGAAGCCCCACTCGCGGTCGTGCGCGGCCGCCACCGGTTCCGGCTGTTGGTCAAGGCGAAGCGGACCTTCGACCTGCAGAGCTTCCTGCGCGCCTGGCTCGAGGCCGCCCCGAAGCCGCGCGGCAGCGTCCGCCTGAGCATCGACGTCGATCCCTTGAGCTTCCTGTAGGCGCTACCTGAGCCTCAGGCCCTCGAGGAACACAGTGAGCACGGTGTCCTCGGCCGCTGCGACCGGGTCACCGGCCTCTCCCAGCACGGCGCGCACCTGCACGTCGAAATCCGCGTAGTGCTGCGTGGTCGCCCAGATCATGAAGATCAGGTGCGCCGGATCGACCGCCGTCAGCCGCCCCTCGTCGATCCAGGTCTGGATCACCGCGCCCTTGCGCGCGACAAGATCGCGCAACGGCCCGCGCAGAAACTCGCCGATGGCGGGCGCCCCGTGCAGCACCTCGTTGGCGAACAGCCGCGAGGCCTCCGGCATCGCCCGCGACATCTCCAGCTTGTGCCGGATGTATCCGGCGATCTCACCGACGGGGTCGCCGTCCGGATCGAGCCGCTCCAGCGGCGCCAGCCATGCGGCCAGGGTGGATTCCAGCACCTGCCGGTAGATCTCGTCCTTGCTGCGGAAATAGTAGAGCAGGTTGGGCTTCGACATGCCCGCACGCGCCGCGATCCGGTCGACCGTCGCCCCGCGATAGCCGGACGCGGCGAATATCTCGAGCGCCGCGTCCAGGATGATCTGCCGGTTCGCCGCCTGGATGCGCGTGCGCGGCCGCCGCGCCGGCCGGGGCGATCCGCCGTCAGCCGCCGCCGTCATGTCGCCGCCGTCATGTCGCTATCGTGTCCCGCATCCGCACCCATGGGGGCGGGTTCTAGCGCATGGAGCTGCCGGATTGAAGCGGCCGCGCCACAGAGCGCAGCGCGATACCCGCCACACTGAGGCGTCATCCCGGACGGCCGCAAGGCCGATCCGGGATCGGTAGGGCACGACGGCAGCGGAATGACGCGTCCCGATCCCGGCTCTCGCCTTGCTCGGCCGGGACGACGGAAGGCGGGTCCAGCCGCGCGCTCAGCCGTCCGCCGCGTAGCAGACGGCCTGCAGTTTGTTCCCATCGGGATCGCGGACATAGGCTGCGTAGTAGTTGGCGCCGTAATGCGGCCGCGGGCCCGCTGCGCCCTCGCTGGTGCCGCCCAGGCGCAGTGCCGCGTCATGAAAGCGGTGGACGCTGTCCCTCGTTTCCGCGATGAAGGCGATGTGGGTGCCGTTCCCCCATGTGGCCGGACGTCCGTCCTCAGGCGTGTAGAGATAGATGGTCGGCGGGCCACCCTTCTCGTATGTGGGTGCCTTGCCGGGCGGCTTCGGCAGCCGCGCGAAACCGAGCGTTCCCAGAACTTCGTCATAGAACCGGCCGGCGCGATCAGGATCGTTGGTGCCGAGCGTGATGTGACTGATTACGGACATCGATGTCTCCCCGGGGACTCACCGGAGAAGACTAAAACGTGAACATACTGCCGCCAAGCCCCCGGTGCGGGCTGGGGGGAGCAAGTGGACCTACCGCTGCGCGGTGCGCCAGTCAGGGTGGATCCAGGGCTGAAGATTGGCGGCCGGCAGCGCGGCGCGGCCGAGGATCATGTCGGCGGCCTTCTCGCCGGTCATGATCGTGGGCGCATTGAGGTTGCCGTTGGTGATCTGCGGGAAGATCGAACTGTCGACCACTCTCAAGCGCTCGACGCCGATCACCCGGCATTGCGGGTCTACCACCGCGGTGGGATCGTCCGCTGCCCCCATCCGGCAGGTGCCGCAGGGGTGATAGGCGCTCTCCACGTGCTCGCGCACGAAATCGTCGATCGCCGCATCGGACTGGGCGTCCGGCCCCGGCGCGATCTCGTGGTCGACATGATCGGCCATCGCCGGCTGCGCCATGATCTCGCGGGTCAGGCGGATGCAGGCCCGGAACTCCGCCCAGTCGTCGGGATGCGACATGTAGTCGAAGCGGATCGAGGGCGGCGCGGCGGGATCGGACGAGGCGAGCGCGACGCGGCCGCGCGACTTCGAGCGCATCGGCCCGACATGTACCTGGAAGCCGTGCCGGTCGGCCGCCGCCTTGCCGTCGTAGCGCACAGCCGCGGGCAGGAAATGGTACTGGATGTCCGGATACTCGATCCCCGCGGCCGAGCGGATGAAGCCGCAGGATTCGAACTGGTTGCTGGTCCCAAGCCCGCGTCTGAGGAACAGCCACATCGCACCGATGAACGCCTTTGAGACAGGGTTCAGGTGGCTGTGCAGCGTGCCGTTGTGCTTGGAGGCGTACTGGACATAGGTCTCCAGATGGTCCTGCAGGTTGGCGCCGACACCCGGCCGGTCGGCGACGACCTCGATCCCGTGGCGCCGCAGATCGTCCCCCGAACCGATTCCCGACAGCAAGAGGATCTTCGGCGAGTTGATCGAGGAGGCCGACAGGATCACCTCGCGGCGCGCCTGCACGGTCTCCAGCCGCTTCCCTCGCCGGATCAAGACCCCGGTCGCCCGTCGCCCGTCGAATTCGATCCGCTGCACCTCGACCCCGGTGAGAAGGCGCAGGTTCGGCCGTTTCAGCGCCGGCCGCAGATAGGCATTGGCCGCCGACCAGCGCCGGCCGCCCCACACCGTCATCTCCATCGCCCCGAAGCCCTCCTGGCGATGGCCGTTGTAGTCCTCGGTGACGCCGTAGCCCGCCTGCCTGCCGGCCTCGATGAAGGCGCTGTAGAGCGGATTCTCCAGCCGCCCGCGGGTGACGTGCAGCGGGCCGTCATCGCCGCGCCAGCCCGGCTCGCCGCCATGGCTCGTCTCCATCCGCCTGAAATAGGGCAGCACGTCGCGGAAGCCCCAGCCGCTGGCGCCCATCTCCTCCCAGGTGTCGAAGTCTCGGGCATGTCCGCGAACGAACACCATGCCGTTGATCGAGGAGGACCCGCCGATCACCTTGCCGCGCGGAACCGCCAGCCGGCGCCCGTTCAGATGCGGCTCCGGCTCGGTCCGGAAGCCCCAGTCGTAGAGCGGCATGTTCATCGGGATCGAAAAGGCGGCGGGCATCTGGATCAACGGGCCGACGTCGGTCCCGCCCCGCTCGAGCACGATGACCGAATGCCGCCCGTCCGCGCTCAGCCGGTCGGCGAGCACGCAGCCTGCCGACCCCGCGCCGACGATGACGTAATCGGCGTCCAGCCGCTCGCTCATGCCGGGGTCCCGGCGGCCGCGATCCGCCCTTCGACGAAATCCTCGACCAGGGCAATCGCCCTGGCGCCGTCCGGCGCGTCCTCGGCCAGCGCGAACCGGATCCACAGACCGTCGATCAGCGCGGCGGTTGCCTCCGCTACCTCGCGGGCCTGTGGACGCGGCATCAGGCGGGACAGGTCATGGACGAGATTGCTGTCGAGCCGCCGCGCATAGATGCGGTGCAGACGGCGAGCCTCCGGCACGGTCTGCGCCTGGACATAGAAGGCGAGCCAGGCCGAGATCGTCGCCGGCCGGAACTGGTCCGGGGCGAAGTTGCCGGCGATCACCGCCGAAACGCGCTCCCGCGGCGACCGGGCCTGCCTGAGCCGCACGATGATGGCGCCGCCGAGTTCGGCGAGCATGTAGCGCATCGTCTCGGCGAGCAGGTGGTCCTTCGAGCCGAAATAGTGGTGGGCGAGCGCGGTTGAGACGCCGGCGCGGCGCGCGATGCCGCCCACCGTCACGGCGCAGAAGCCGCGATCGTGGATCGTCTCGATGGCGGCCTCGATCAGGGTCCGCCGCCGAATCGCTTCCATCCCGATCCTGGGCACGTGTCCGCCTCCGTGGCACCGAATATTGACTGATCAGTCAATCAATAATGCTTGCCATGCCGCGCGTAAAGTGGTTCGATCGGAAAATCTGCCGCAGCGACAGCCGGAGGGGGCGCAGGGGGTGCCGCCGCCGGGCTCGCGATGCTTTTTCTGCGACCAACGGGAGGTTCCTGACGATGAAGTCCTGTCTTCGAACGCTGTGCGGCGGCCTTGCGCTCGCCGCGCTGGTTTCCGCGCCGGCGCTGGCCAGCGATCCGGAGTCCTGCAAGGTTGTGCGCTTCTCCGACGTCGGCTGGACCGACATCACCGCGACCACGGCGGCGACCTCGGAGATCCTGACCGCGCTGGGCTACGAGCCGGACATCAAGGTTCTGTCCGTACCGGTCACCTACGCCTCGCTGAAGAACAAGGACATCGACGTCTTTCTCGGCAACTGGATGCCGACCATGGAAGCCGACCTCAAGCCATATCTCGACGACGGTTCGGTCGAGGTCGTCGGCGTCAATCTGGAAGGCGCCAAGTACACGCTCGCCGTGCCCGACTACACCGCCGCCAAGGGCCTCACCGACTTCGCCCATATCGCCGATTTCCGCGAGTCTCTCGGCGACAAGATCTACGGCATCGAGCCGGGCAATGACGGCAACCGGCTGATCCTCGACATGATTGATGCCAATGCCTACAACCTGCAGGGGTTCCAGGTGGTGGAATCCTCCGAGCAGGGCATGCTCGCCCAGGTCGCCCGCGCCGTCGGCCGTAACGAGGACATCGTCTTCCTCGCCTGGGAGCCGCACCCGATGAACGCCAACTTCAACCTGACCTATCTGGCGGGCGGCGACGACTATTTCGGCCACGACTACGGTGGCGCCACCGTCTACACC
>JAEYRQ010000534.1 GCA_023435545.1 Pseudomonadota bacterium
GCGAACAACAGGTCGACGATCTGGCTGCCGGTGCGTGCGTCGAGGTTGCCGGTCGGCTCGTCGGCGAACAGGATCGCCGGCTCGACGATCAGCGCGCGGGCGAGCGCGACGCGCTGCTGCTCGCCGCCGGAGAGTTCGGCCGGATAGTGGCTGGTGCGCTCGGCAAGGCCGACCCGCGCCAGTTCGTCTGCGGCGCGCTCGAAGGCATCGGCGCGGCCGGCGAGTTCAAGCGGCACCGCGACGTTCTCCAGCGCGGTCATGTTCTGGATCAGGTGGAAGGACTGGAAGACGATGCCTACATTGCGGCCACGGAAACGCGCGAGGCCGTCCTCGTCGAGCCGCGAGAGATCCTCCCCTGCGACCCGCACGAGTCCGGAATCGGCCGGCTCCAGGCCGGCGGAGACCATCAGCAGGGTGGATTTGCCGGAACCGGACGGTCCAATGATACCAACCGCCTCACCGGCACCTATATCGAGGCTGATACCCTTGAGCACATGGACCCTGGCGGCACCGGTGCCCAGGCTCAGATGCACGTTTTCGAGACGGATGGCGACATGCGGCACGCAGAGTTACTCCCCCGACGCGACCCTGGGCGGGACAACCGCCCGAGATATGGGGCAATCCGGCGTCTGGTCCAAGGCGTGACGGTCGCTTTGTTCGCAGCTGCACTCCTCGCAGCCCCCGCCTCGGCCGATCCGATCCGCATCGTCGCACTGGGCGACAGCCTGACGGCGGGATACGAGCTGCCGCCTGCCGCTGCATTTCCGGCGAAGCTGGAAGCAGCGCTGCGGGAGCGGGGACACGATGTCGTGATCGCCAATGCCGGGGTCTCCGGCGATACCTCGCGGGCCGGCCTGGAGCGGCTGGACTGGTCGATTCCCGACGGTACGGAGGGGGTGATCGTCGAACTCGGCGCCAACGACGCTTTGCGCGGCATCGATCCGGCGACGACGCGTGACAACCTGGACGAGATCGTCGCGCGCCTGACCGATCGCGGCATCGACGTGCTGGTCGCCGGCATGCTGGCGCCGCGCAACCTCGGCGAAGCCTATCGCAAGGTGTTCGACGTCATGTTCGAGGAGATCGCCGGGGAGTACGACGCCCTGTTCTATCCCTTCTTTCTGGAGGGCGTCGCGACCGACGCGGCTCTCAATCTAGACGACGGTATTCATCCGAACGCGGACGGGGTAGGTGTCATCGTCGAGAATTTCCTGCCATACGCGGAAGAGCTGATCGAGCGTATCGAGGCGCGCCGCGCCAACGGCTCGGACGGCTGACATCCTTCCGGACGCATTTTCCACGGGGGCATCGAATGGACTACCGCCGTCTCGGACGGACCGACCTGCGCGTCAGCGCGCTGGGGCTCGGCACCATGACCTTTGGCGAGCAGAATACCGAGGCCGAGGGCCATGCGCAGATGGACCTCGCGGTCGATCGCGGCATCAACCTGTTCGACACCGCCGAACTTTACCCGATCCCGCCGAAGGCCGAGACCCAGGGCCGCGCCGACCGGATCATCGGCTCGTGGCTGAAGAGCAGGCGGTGCCGCGACAGGATCGTTCTGGCCTCCAAGGTGGTCGGCTACAGCGAGAACGGCTGGTTCCGCGACGCCGGGGCGCCGACCCGCCTGACCCGGGCGCAGGTGCACGAGGCGATCGACAAGGGTTTGAAGCGGCTCGGCACCGATTATATCGACTTGTTCCAGATGCACTGGCCGGATCGGCCGGTGACCGGCTTCGGCTCGGTGCCGACCGTCTACAGGCTGCCGGAGGCACGCGAGGAGGTCGCGATCGAGGAGACGCTCGCGGCGCTGGGCGATGCGGTGACGGCCGGCAAGATCCGCCATGTCGGCGTCTCCAACGAATCGCCCTGGGGCGCGATGCGCTGTCTCCAGCTCGCCGAGACGCAGGGGCTGCCGCGCATCCAGTCGATCCAGAACGCCTACAGCCTGGTCAACCGGACGTTCGAGACCGGTCTCGCCGAGATCGCCGTTCGTGAGGATGTCGGACTTATCGCCTATTCCACGCTCGCCCAGGGGTTCCTGACCGGCAAGTATCTCGGCGGGGCGCTGCCGGTCGGCGCCCGCAAGACCCTGTTCAACCGGTCGCAGCGCTACGAGACGCCGGGCGCGGATGCGGCGATCGCGGCCTATGTGGCGCTCGCAGCCGAGCTCGGCGTCGACCCGGCCCGGCTCGCGATCCGCTTCGCGGCCACCCGTCCGTTCACGACGTCGGTACTGCTTGGGGCAACCAGCATGGGGCAGCTCGAGACCGACATATCCGGCTTCGAGCTCGCCTGGACGCCGGAGATCGAGGCGAGGATCGACGCGATCCACCTGATCCATCAGAATCCATGCCCGTAGCGCCACGCGCGCGCCGCTCAAGGAGGCCACGATGCCCCGACTGTTCACCGGGATCGAGTTGCCGGCCGATGCGGTCGCGATGCTGACCGGCCTGCGCGGCGGGCTGCAGGGCGCGCGCTGGATCGATCCGGAGAATTATCACATCACCTTGCGCTTCATCGGCGATGTCGACGGGCATGTCGCCCATGCCGTGGCCGAGACGCTGGACCGTATCCGCCGGCCCGCCTTCGACGTCACCATCGCCGGCATCGACGCCTTCGGCGGGCGAAAGCCGCATTCGGTCTTGGCAAAGGTTGCACCGGAGCCGCAGCTCAGCGCCCTGCAGGCGGAGCAGGAACGGCTGATGCAGATGCTGGGCCTGCCGCCCGACCCGCGCAAATTCGCCCCCCACGTCACCGTCGCGCGGCTGAAGGGCGTGCCGGCCTCGGCGGTCGCATCCTACATCCAGGCTCGCGGCGGCTTCCACTGGGGACCGGTGCGGGTCGAGCGTTTCGTGCTGTTCTCGTCGCGCTCGGGAACCGGTGGCGGACCCTATGTCGTTGAGGAGGCCTACCCGCTGGACGGGTGAGGCGGAGACGCACGGAGGACGATATGGCCGAGAAACTGACTGGCAGCGCCCGCGCCGAAGCGCTGGCGGAACTGGCGGGGTGGCGCGAGGTCGAGGGGCGCGACGCGATCGAGCGGACCTACAGCTTCAAGGACTTCAACGAGGCGTTCGGCTTCATGGCGCGGGTGGCGCTCGTGGCCGAGAAGATGGACCACCACCCCGAATGGCGTAACGTTTACCGCACCGTCGAGGTGACGCTGTCGACCCATGACGCAGGCGGCCTCACGATGCGTGACGTGGAGCTCGCCAGGGCGATGGATGCCATCGCCGGCCGCTGACACCCGCTGGGGGCACGCCGGTCAGCGCGGCGCCAGGCGGATCGCCCCGTCGAGCCGGATACCGAAGCCGTTGAGCATCGGGTTCTCGCAGATCGAGCGCACCAGCATGGCATATTCCGAGGGATCCCCAAGCCGCTGCGGGAACGGCACGCTGGCGGCAAGCGACTGGCGGACCTCCTCGCTCAGCCCGTCGAACATCGGCGTGTAGAACAGGCCCGGCATGATGGTCACCGCGCGGATGCCGTCCTTGGCCAGATCGCGCGCCATCGGCAGCGTCATCCCGAGCACGCCGCCCTTCGAGGCGGCATAGGCGAGCTGGCCGATCTGGCCGTCGGTGGCGGCAACCGAAGCCGTCATCACGATCAGGCCGCGCTCGCCGTCCTTGCCGACGGGATCGGCGGCCAGCATCCCTGCCGCCGACTGCGAGGCGACGTTGAAGGTGCCGATCAGGTTGATCGTGATCGTCTTCACGAATGCCGCATGGTCGTGGGCAACGGCCTCGCCGGTGTCGCGCTTGCGGCTGGCAGTCTTCTGGGCGATGGCGATGCCGGCGCAATTGACCGCGATCCGCTCCTGGCCGTGGGCAGCGCGCGCCTTCGCCAGCGCCTCGGCGACGCTGGCAGGATCGGTGACGTCGCAGCGGCAGAACACCCCGCCGGTCTCGCGGGCGACCATCTCGCCGCGCTCGGCATTGAGGTCGAGCAGCGCCACCCTTACGCCCGCACCCGCCAGCATGCGGGCGGTGGCCTCGCCCAGACCCGAGGCGCCGCCGGTGATGACGGCAGCGATGTCCTTGCCCAGTTCCATGAATCGTCTCCGAGAGTTTTCTTTCTGGCCTCAGTTGCGGCCGTCTTAGACGATCGGCGCGGGGCTGCAAACGGGCTCGCTTGCGGAAATCGTCGCAGGGGCCATGTTTAGGGAGACACACCGTCAACCGGAGAGACGAGCCGTGAGCGCCGGAGACACCGCCCGCTGGACGGGCGCCGAGATGCAGTTGCCCGCCGTGGCCGCCGCAAACGAGAAGCGGGTGCGCGGTGGCTTCTGGCCGAAGCTGCGCCGGGGCGCCGGACGGCTGCCATTCGCCCACGACCTCGTCGCCGCCTGGTACTGCGCCATCGATCCGGCGACGCCGTTCCGGGTCCGGGCGGTGCTGTTCGGGGCGCTCGCATACTTCGTGATGCCGGTCGACGCGATTCCCGACGTGCTCGCCGTGGCGGGCTTCACGGACGACGCCTCGGTGCTGCTCGCCGCGCTGACCGTGGTGGGCGCGCACATCACCCCGAAGCATCGGGAGAAGGCGGCGGACGCGTTGAGCGAGCTGGAACGCTAGGCGGTCGGCATTCGCCTGGGCCGGTTTTGCCAGCCTACTGCCCTACGACAACGACGGCCTTGCCCTTGACCTCTCGGCGCGCCAGCGCCTCGAGCGCCTCGGCGGTGCGCTCCAGCGGATAGCGACCGTGGATCGCGACCTTCAGCCGACCCTCGGCGAGCCAGCCGAGCAGGCGTTCGGTGTTTGCGCGATCTGCCTCCGGCTCGACCTCGGAGAACTTCCCGTAGAACACGCCGACAATGTCGCAGCCCTTGAGCAGCACCAGGTTGAGCGGGATCTTCGGGATCTGGCCGGCCGCAAAGCCGATCACCAGGTAGCGGCCCTGCCAGGCCATGGAGCGCAGCGCCGGCTCGGCATAGTCGCCACCGACCGGATCGTAGACGACGTCGACCCCCCTGCCGCCGGTCAGCTCCTTCAGGCGCTCCTTGAGGTCCTCGCGTGCGTAGTCGACGACCTCGTCGGCGCCGAGCGCGCGGCAGAAGTCGAGCTTGTCGGGAGAGGAGGCGGCAGCGATCACCCGGGCTCCCAGGAGTTTGCCGATCTCGACGGCGGCCGCTCCGACGCCGCCGGAGGCGCCGAGCACCGCGAGAGTCTCGCCCGGCTTCAGCCTCGCCCGGTCGGCCAGCGCGTGCAGGGTCGTGCCGTAGGTGACGATCAGGCCCGCCGCCTGCTCCGGATCGGCGCCGGCCGGCACGCGGACCAGCTTGGCCGCCGGGACGACGACGATCTCGCGGCAGGCGCCCCAGCCGGGGAAGCCGGCGACGAGATCGCCCTCGGCGAAGCCCTCGACACCCTCACCGACCTCGGCCACGGTGCCGCAAAACTCGGCGCCCGGCGAGAATGGCATGTCCGGCTTGAACTGGTACTTTCCCTCGATGATCAGCGTGTCGAAGAAGTTGAGGGCCGCCGCCCGCACCCTGACCGCGACCTCGCCGGGGCCGGGCCGGGGCTCGGGCATGTCCCGCACGACGAGGGTCGAGGGCGGCCCGTATGTCTCGCAGAGGACGGCTTTCATCGGCAGGGCTTCCTTCCCGGATATCGACGGATCGACTTCGGGCATAGAGGAGCCGGAGTTGGGCGGCAAGTCGCCGCTCCTGAACGCGCCGGATCACGCATTGTTACAATTCGTCAAATTATCGCCGCCATTGTTGGGCAAGCGATGATCAACCCGGCGTCGACCCCGTCGCGGACAGGGGGCTGTTTGACGCGACAGGACGAATCACGCCGTCTCAACCCCAGGCCACGCGCGGTGGCCGCAAAACCCATGTCTGGTAGGCAACGATGATCACATTGAGAACCGGGCTCGCCGTGGCGGCGATCAGTCTGTCGATGGCCGGAGCGGCATCGGCACAGACCGCGACCGCTCTGGGCCAGTTCAGGGACTGGGGCGCCTACGTGGCGGAGGGCAGCGGCGGCAAGGTCTGCTATGCGCTGTCCCAGCCGAAGTCGATGGAGCCGAGGAACGTCAACCGCGATCCCGTCTACTTCTTCGTCACCTCGCGCCCGGGGCAGGGCGTGAAGAACGAGGTGAGCGTGGTGATCGGCTATCCGTTCCGCGCCGACAGCCGCGCCAGCGCCCAGATCGGCGGGGACAGCTTCACGCTGTTCACCAAGGACGACGGCGCCTGGGTGGAGAACGCCGCCGAAGAGGCGAGGCTGGTCACCGCGATGCGGGCCGGGGCCACCATGGTGGTAAAGGGGACGTCCCAGCGCGGCACCGATACTTCGGACACCTACTCGCTGTCCGGCATCTCGGCCGCGCTCGATCGTGTCGCGCAGGAATGCCGCTGAATCGGCGAGCGTATAGGCCCGGCCGGGCATAGCCCCTATATTGCTGTCCTGTCGTCCGGGACCGGGCGCGGCAGGTGCCGCGCCGGAGGCATCAGTGCGTACCGGCCGCGGATGAAGGTTGCCATGACTGCTTCGCTCGACATTGCACGTGCCAATCCGAACGCGCCGGCGCTCGTTCCTGCCGCCGAGGCCGGTGGGCGTGCGACGCTGGTCGGGCTGACGCGCCCGTTGCTGGCGGCCGCGCTGGCCGAGGCCGGTGTGCCTGAACGCCAGGCCCGGATGCGCTCGACCCAGCTGTGGAGTTGCATCTACGGACGCGGCGCCACCTCGTTCGAGGCGATGACCGACATCGGCAAGGAAC
>JAEYRQ010000556.1 GCA_023435545.1 Pseudomonadota bacterium
CGAGCGTGCGGCATCCGGATGCTCCGAGCACCGCGACGACTGCCTCCTTGTACTGGCGGTCGCCGACGGCCTTCATGTGATCGCGGCCCGGGAGAGACAGTGCGCGTCCGTGTGGGACGAGCCGGGCGAGTTCGTGCGGATCGCCGCCGACCTCGTCGGCGCTTCCGACCACCACCAGCACGGGCATATCGAGTTCACCGAGCTGCTCGGGAGCAATCCTTGGCCGGGAGGAGCGCATGCAGGCGGCGAGCGCCTTCAGATCGCTACCGGTCTGCTCGGCGAAAGCACGGAAAGTGCGGCCCACGGGATCGGTGACATCTACGAGGCTGTCCGCCTCCAGCGCGGCGATGATGGGTGCGGGATCACCGACGCCGCGCACCATGTTGATCCCGAGCCCGCCGAAGACGGCGCGCTCCACCCGCTCGGGGTGCCTGATCGCCAGGAAGGCGGTGATGCGCGCACCCATGGAGTAGCCCATGACAGCGGCCTGCTCGAAGCCCAGATGATCGAGGAGCCGCCGCGCGTCCTTGGCCATCTCGGACGCGGCATAGGCTGCCGGATCGTAGATCTTCTCACTCTGACCGTGGCCGCGATTGTCGAGAGCAATGACGCGGCGACCCGCGCGCAGCAGCGCGGAGACCCAGCCGGTGCCGACCCAGTTGACCTCGAAGTTCGAGGCGAAGCCGTGGATCAGCAGGATCGGATCGCCCTCGCCTTCGTCGATGAAGGCGATCTCGATCCCGTCGGAGTCGAAGTGGCGCACCTGCATGCCGTCTGTCCTTTCGTCCATCCATACCTTCCCTTTACGCAAAGGGAAAGCCATTGACTGCATGAGAGGCTTGCGCTCGGGGCCGCCACCCGGGCTCGACGGTCTTTGGCGACTCCCGGCGCGGCCATTTGGTCACATCCTGCGGCTAGGAACCCACGCGCGATATGGGTATGGTCCGTCCGGCTCGATCGAAGCAAGGGACCGCAGAGCATGGCCGACAAGCTCATTCCGCATTTCCACAACTCGCGCGGCGTGGCCAGCATCCGGATCGGCGTGCGCGAGTTCCAGTGCATCGGCGCCCTGCCCCCGTTCGATCACCCGCACGTCTATCTCGACATGGGCGACGACGACGAGATCGTCTGCCCGTATTGCTCGACGCACTACCGGTACGATCCGGCACTCGATGCGGACGCCCCTGATCCTGCCGATAGCCTCTGGCGTGCGGACGCGGCGGCCTGAGATATCCTGGAGATAACGTGGCCGCCGGGCGCCAAATCGCGGTCGCAGGCGGCGGCATCGCCGGCCTGACAGCCGGGCTCGCGCTGGCGCGGGCCGGGTACGAGGTCGCCGTTCTCGAACAGGCTCCCCGCCTGGAGGAAGTCGGCGCGGGCCTGCAGGTGTCGCCGAATGCCTGGCGCGTGCTCGAGGAACTCGGCGTTGCTGAAGTCATCGAACCGTTAAGTGTGGAGCCAAGGGCGATCCGCATGCGGCGTGGACGCGACGGCCGGACCATCGCGCGGGTGCCGCTCGGACCCGCCGCGCTCGACCGCTGGGGGGCGCCATACCGTGTCGTCCACCGCGCCGACATCCAGACCGCGCTCGCCGAGGCACTGTCGGCCGAACCGCGAGCCCAACTCGAGCTCGGGCAGCGGGTTGGCAGCTTCCGGCGCGACGGCCCCGGCGTTGCCGTCTCGACCCGGTCGGGCGAACGGTCTTTCGACGGCCTGGTCGGCGCGGACGGGCTCTGGTCGGCGACGCGACTACAGCTCACCGGCGAGGCCGAGCCGGTCTATTCGGGAAAGGTCGCCTGGCGGGCGACGGTCGCGGCGGACTCGCTGCCGGGCGACATCGACCCCTCCGAAACCGGTCTCTGGCTCGGACGCGATGCGCATCTGGTGCACTATGCCGTTCGTGGCGGCGGCGAGGTGAACATCGTGGCGATCTTCGCGGACCGCTGGACGGAGCCGGGCTGGAGCGCCCCGGGCGACCGGCGCGAGGTCATGGCCCGCTACGCGGAATGGAGCCGCACCGCGCGCGACATCGTCGCCGCGCCGGAGGGCTGGCTCAAATGGGCTCTGGCCGATCGGCCACCGCTCTCGCGCTGGGGCAGCGGGCCGGTCACGCTCGCCGGCGATGCCGCCCACCCGATGCTGCCGTTCATGGCGCAGGGTGCGGCCATGGGCATGGAAGACGGTCTGGTGCTCGCCCGCTCGCTGGTGGCCACTGATGACGTCGCTGCCGCGTTCAGGCTGTACGAGAACCGCAGGATGCGCCGCACCGCCCGCGTCCAGCGCGACGCGCGCAGCAATGGCGAGATCTACCACCTCGGTGGGATTGCCGCCGCCGGCCGTGATGTCACGCTCGGCCTGCTCGGCCCCGAGGGCCTGATGGCCCGGTTCGACTGGCTCTACGGTTGGGGACGGGGCGACTGAGGCCGGATTTCAGCCGATCAACAGGCTGTCGTCATCGATCTCCTGACCGCGCACGCGACGGAACATCCGGATCAGGTCCTCGACCTGAAGTGCGTGCCGCTCGTCCCCCGACACGTCCAGGATCACCTTGCCCTCGTGCAGCATCACCGTGCGGTCGCCCATGTCGAGTGCCTGGCGCATCGAGTGGGTGACCATCAACGTGGTGATGTTCTTCTCGCCCACCACCCGCCGCGTCAGGTCCAGCACGAATTCCGCCATCGCCGGATCAAGCGCCGCGGTATGCTCGTCGAGCAGCAGCACATCGGCACCGGTCAGAGTCGCCATGACCAGCGATAAGGCCTGCCGCTGACCGCCGGAGAGGAGCCCCATCTCGTCCTCGAGGCGGTTCTCGAGGCCGAGCCCCAGTTCGGCGAGCCGGTCGCGGAAGACCTGACGCCTGGGACGCGTCAGCGCCAGCCCCAGGCCGCGGCGGGTGCCGCGGGCCGCCGCCAGAGCGAGGTTCTCCTCTATGGTCAGGCGCCCACAACTGCCCGCCAGCGGGTCCTGGAAGACGCGGGCCACTCTTGCGGCCCGCTTCGCCGCGGGAACCCGCCCGACATCCTGACCGCCGATCTCGATACGCCCGGCGGCCGGCAGCACGTCGCCGGCGATCGCCGCCAGCAGCGTAGACTTGCCGGCGCCGTTCGAGCCGATCACGGAGACGAACTGATGGTCTGGAATCGCAATGTCGAGGCCGGACAGCGCGCGCTTCTCCAGGGGCGTGCCGCGGCCGTAGACGACCTCGAGGCCGGTCACGCGGATCATGCGGCCGCCCTCCCCCGCCTCAGCCTCGGCAGGATAAGCGCAACGGCGACCAGCACCGCGGTCACCAGGTTGAGGTCGGAGGCCTGCAGCCCGATCGCGTCGGCTGACAGCGCGAACTGGATGGCGATGCGGTAGAGCACCGAACCGACGACGCAGCCGATCAGCGCCCAAATGACGAAGCGCGGCCGGAACAGCGTCTCGCCGACGATGACGGCCGCGAGCCCGACGACGATCGTCCCGATCCCTGTCGTCACGTCGGCGAAGCCGTTAGTCTGGGCGAACAGCGCGCCTGCCAGCCCGACCAGCCCGTTCGCCAGCGCCATGCCCACATAGATGTGCACGCCGGTGCTCACCCCTTGCGCCCGCGCCATGCGCGGGTTGACGCCGGTGGCGCGCATCGCAAGCCCGAAGTCGGAGTTCAGAAAGCGGGCGACGAGGATCACGGTGATCACCACCAGCACCAGCACCACCAGCGGGCGGACATAGTGGTCCGCCAGCCACAGGCCGTAGAAGGGCGACAGGATGGTCGGCTGGTTGATCAGCGCGATGTTGGGCCGGCCCATGACCCTGAGATTGATCGAGAACAGCGCGATCATCGTCAGGATCGAGGCGAGCAGGT
>JAEYRQ010000611.1 GCA_023435545.1 Pseudomonadota bacterium
CAGTGTGACTGCGGTGGTCACCCCGCGCGCCGTCAGCATCTACGGCGTCACCCTCGACAACACGGGTTACGTCGTGCACGTCCGTGATGCCGCCGGCGAGCTGGTGAACTCGCAGTTCTTCATCACCGTGATGTGTGCCCGCTGAAGCGCGCTCCCGACGCTGGATGAGACCAGCCTGCACGCAGTAGTATGCGCTGGCCCCTACTGGTCCCGCCCAACGGAGATCGTCGATGACCCTCGCATGCCTCGCGGCGTTTCCCGCCGTGCCTCTCGCCTGCGCCGCCGCCTTGATGGCCGCCACCGCCGCGGTCGCCCAGCAGCCCAGTTCCTCGACCCCCGAGGCCGCCGACAAGACGCTGGGGGCGGCGATCATGTCGGCGTTCGTCGGCTCCAACGGCGTCGCCGCTCACATGTCCGGCGTTACCGCGACGGAGCGGGTCGACACCGGCCGCTACCGCATCACCTTCGCCCGCGACATCAGCTACGTCGACTGCGCCTTCTCGGTGACGCCGCTTGCCGGCACCGCCAACACCGTCAACATCGTGGGCGGGCGCACGCTCTACGTCTACATCTTCAATATACTCGATGGCAGCTACTACAGTGCCGATTTCAGCATCATCGCCTTCTGCCACAGGTGAACCCGGTCCAGCGGTCCCCCGCCCGCGCGTCACCATCACCTACTGCCGCCAGTGCAACTGGATGCTGCGCGCCGCCTGGCTCGCCCAGGAGCTGCTGTCGAGCTTCGCCGAGGATCTCGGCGCGGTGACGCTGGTGCCGGGCACCGGCGGGATCTTCACGATCGACTGCGACGGCGCCCGGCTCTGGGACCGCGTCGCCGACGGCGGCTTCCCCGAGGCCAAGGCGCTGAAGCAGCGCCTGCGGGATGTGATCGCCCCGGAGCGGGACCTCGGGCATTCGGACCGGTGAGGGGAGCGGGGCGGCCCCCACCCGCTATTTCGGGCAGAACACCAGGACGTGGAACGATGCGTCGACGAGCTGCCCGCCCAAGTTCGCGATGTTGATCCGGGCGGAATCGGCGGCGTAGTAGGGGCAATTGGCCGCGGCCGTCAGGCCGTAGATCGCTGCATTGACGTCGTTCGCGCCGGCGCTCGCCGTGCAGGTGCATGTGGCGATCGAGCGCTCGAACGTCACCCTGTAGGTGCCGAGCGACACGCGCTCGACCGCGGTGACGCCGGCATCGCGCACCCGGTTGCCGTCGCCGGCGACGCTGGCCGACAGGATCGCCATGCCGTGGCTCTGGTCCGCGGCTTCCTTTGCCGGCGCGCGGGCATCCGCGGCGGTGGCGACGGTCAGGATGGCGAGGCCCGCCAGCGCGGTGCCGCGCATCATGCGGTGAAGGCTGGTGGTCATGCGGCGGATCTCCGTTCGCGTCACTGGGTGCCGCCCGATTACCGGCGGCATGTTTCCGCGCGACGTCCGCCGCGATTCGCTCCTGTTTCACCGGGCCCTGTTTCACCGGCCCCTGTTTCACCGGACCGTGTCACCACCCGGCAATCTCGCCGCCTGCGCCAATTCGCCGTCCGGCCACGCCTTCCATCGGCGCGCGTTCTGTCGGAGACAGAGGCTCCCGCATCGAACAGGAGCCCCCCGCCCGTGGACATTCCCCGTATCTTCACGATCACCGAGAGCGCCCACCGCATCCACAACCCGTTCACGGCCGACAAGCTCGCGATGCTGGGCGAGGCGTTGCGGATGGAGCCGGAGACGCGGGTGCTCGATCTTGGCAGCGGCTCCGGCGAGATGCTGTGCACCTGGGCGCGCGACCATGCGATCCGCGGTACCGGCATCGACCTGAGCCGACTTTTCACGGAGCAGGCGCGCCAGCGCGCGGAAGACCTCGGCGTCGCCGACCGGGTCGCGTTCATCCACGCCGACGCTGCCGGCCATGTCGCCGACGAGCCGGTCGGCATCGCGGCCTGCGTCGGCGCCAGCTGGATCGGCGGCGGCGTCGCCGGCACCATCGCGCTGCTCGCGCGGAGCCTCGAACCCGGTGGCATCATCCTGATCGGCGAGCCCTACTGGCGGCGGATGCCGGAGACGGAGGAGATCGCCAAAGCCTGCCTCGCCGGCGCGATCGCCGACTTCCTGCCGCTGCCGGGGCTTCTCGCCTCGTTCCGCGAACTGGGCTGCGACGTCGTCGAGATGGTGCTGGCCGACCAGGATGGCTGGGACCGCTACGAGGCCGCCAAATGGCTCACCATGCGCCGCTGGCTCGACGCCAACCCGGACGACGGGATGGCCGACGAGGTGCGCGCCCGCCTGACCACGGAGCCCGAGCGCCACGCCGCGTACACGCGCGAATATCTCGGCTGGGGCGTGTTCGCGCTGATGGGGCGGTGAGGGGGGAGGCCTAATCCTCCGAGCTGGGCGCGGGTCAGCGCAGCGGACTTCCTCACCGACGACGAGAATCGGCCGGCGGTCGGACACGCGCCCGGTATGGCGATCACCGGCACGCGGTCGCCATGCCGCTCCAGTGGGGCGGTCTGCGGCCCGCACCCGTCCGCTACCGGTAGTAGACCGTCAGCATCCTGGCTCGGGCGTAAACCCGGGTGCCGGTCTCGCTTCGCCATCTCAGCCTGAAGGTATGATCGCCAGCTGGCAGGCGCCGAAAGACAAAGCGGATCGAGCGGGACTCGAAATTGCCTCCCGAAGACGGATAACCCGTCGTCGCGAAATTCGGGGCAGCGGCACCATGTCCGACAGCCAGCATCCGGAGAAACGGGCGGTTGCTGACTGCCGCGGAGATTTCGCCGGTGAAGTCGACGATCACGCAGCCCGGCGCGGTTGTCGTAATCGTGCGCGTCATTCTGGGCATCAGAACGAAGCCGGTGGACATAGTCTCAACGTACGTATCGCCGTCGCCTGGATCGCCTGCGACGATGAAGGCGACCTTGTCCACCCTGCAGTTGACGCCGGCGGTGACTTCGGGAACGGCCTGTGAGGGTGTCGATGGAGCAAGTACGTCCTGCGCCGAGGCGGCCTGGCCGAGGCCGAGCGCGGCGCCGAGTGCTGTCGGGATGAGCAGGCGTCCCAGGAAACAGTGTGTCATGGCGGTGGTTCCTCCGGATTGCCCCGCCCCGGAAAAGCATAACCCCGACCGCAGCCGGGGGGCCAGCCGATTTGCCCGCGGTTCAGGCAGGGGTATCCGCCCAATGCGCCTCGATATGGCCGCACCGGCCCATCCGCCGGCGCCGAGCAGTGTCACAACGATCTATCAAGATTTCAGTCCTAGGAAAAAATACCTTGACAGCGTGACGCTCCTCCGCTAGGGTTTCGCCATGCTCGACAATTGCGCCTGAGCGGCGGCGGGGCCGCTGCATCAGGGGGGGCGGGTTGCCCCTCGGCGGACGTCCCCGTCCCCGTCCCCGTCCCTGTCCCTGTCCCTGTCCCTGTCCCCGTCGCGCGCCGCCCGG
>JAEYRQ010000613.1 GCA_023435545.1 Pseudomonadota bacterium
TCACCCCTCCGTCCGTCACCCCGCCGACCCACGTTGAGTTTTTCCTGCAGATCTGCGCGCGGGGGACCGGAACGGAAGCTGCGAAGCGGGCGGGGCATGACTCAGCCTCGTCTCATCGAGCCCGGCGGCGTGTACCTCCTCACCCGCCGCACGGTGCTCCGGTTCCACCTCTTCGCGCCCGACCCGCGGATGCGCCGCATCTTCCTGTACTCGCTCGCCGTCGCGTCGGAACGCTACGGGATACTCGTGCACGGCGTCGTGCTGATGAGCACACACGAGCATCTCGTGGTCTCGGACCCCGAGGGTCGCTTGCCGGACTTCCTCCAGTACTTCCACCGTCTCGTCGCGCTCGGGACCAAAGCACTGCGCCACTGGGAGGGCGCTGTCTGGGACCACGAGCCGACCAGCGTCGTGGACCTGCGGACGCCGCAGGCAGTCGTAGAGTCGCTCGGCTACCTGATCGCGAACCCGGCGGCAGCCGGGCTCGTCTCGAGCGCCAAGGACTGGCCCGGCGTCACCACTCGCCCCGCCGATCTCGGGACCGCAGTCTGGCGCATCGAGCGTCCCGCGCACTACTTCAGGGCCGACGACGCGAAGTGGCCCCGCCACGTCGAGCTTCGACTCGTGATGCCCCGCGCGGCGAGAGAGCTCGGGGTCTGCGACGATGAGCTCCGCGCGATGGTCGCACACGAGGTCGCTCAGCTCGAGCAGGCCGCGCGCGTGAAGGCGAAGGAGGCTGGCATCGCGTTCCTCGGCGCCGACCGCTGCGCGAAGCTGTCGCCGTTCCGGCGCGCCCGGTCGGAGGAGCCGGCCCGCTCTCGCAATCCCTGCTTCGCCGTCGGACGCGGAAACCGCGGGGCTCTGCTCGAGGCCGCACGACGTCTGCGCGCGTTCCGACTCGCCTACCGGTTCGTGTTCGAGCGCTGGCGCACCGGCCTCCGCGACCTGTCCTTCCCCGCAGGGACCTGGCTCGTGCACCGACGTCACGGCGCGCGCGTCGAGACCCCAGCGCGAGCCGACACCGCTTGAGCTCGAGTCGTGCTGCTTGCGCCGAATCCCGGATCGCCCCGTGTCGTTTCCGCTACTCTGGAGTCCTGCAGCCTCGGTACACCGCACGGAGGACACGAATGAAAGCGCGCAGATCGGTCGCTGTGAGTCTGGTCCTGCTCGGTTCGCTCCTCGCCCTGGTCGGTTGTGGTGACGACGACTCCAGCGGCGCGCCCGACGCGGGCATCGGTGACGCGGGCAGCGAGCCCGAGGACGCCGGCACCGACGCAGGCCCCCAGTGGAGCCCCCCGACCGACTGCGACGCGACGGACGTGGACATCTACGAGCCGCCCCTCGGCGTGCCCGAGTTCACGAGCGCGGATCGCGGGCGCGTCGTCACCTGCGGGACCGGCGACCCGATCAGCGCCGAGACGATCGACACCCGCGCCCGCGAGCGCGACTACGACGGACCGACGTTGACGTCGGGAGTCACCACCACCCGCGTCCTCTACCAGGTCGAGCGCCGTAGCGGTGAAGGCGGCTACTCGACGGGTGTGCTCTACATGCCGGACGGCGGCGTGACCGGGGCACCGCTCATCGTCTACGTCCCGCCGACCACCGGGCTCGCCGACCACTGCGCGCCGAGCACCGGCGCGCGCTTCACCGACTTCGAGCGCGGGCTCTACGCGCTCATCGGCAGCGGGACGCCGGTCTTCGTGCCCGACCTGGTCGGCCTCGGCACGCCCGGGACGCCCGCGTGGATCGAGCCGATCGACGCCGGCCGCGCCACGCTCGACGGCGCGCGCGCCGCGCTCGCGGGCGCCCCCGAAGGCTCGCTCTCGGGCGAGGTCGTGCTCTCGGGCCACTCCGCGGGAGGCCACGCCGCGCTCGCGGCCCAGGGTGCGCAGCGGACCTACGCGCCCGACCTGGATCTGCTCGGTGTCGCGGCGATCGCCCCCGTCTACCTCGACGCCTCGCTCTTCGCGCTGCTGCTCGGCATGGCGGACTACGCGACGACCGACGAGAACAGCGGCTGGAACGTGGTCTACGGCGCGATGTTCTTCGTCGGCCACAGCGCGGCTTACGACGGCGAAGCGACCGCGTGGAACCCCATCGCGGCCGGCGTCCGCGACCAGGTGCGCGACGTGTTCGAGACGCGCTGCCTCGAGAACTTCGACGGCGGTCCCGATCTGCGTACCTCGCTCGCGGAAGTGGCGCCCACGGTCGCCGCGCTCTTCGACCCGGCGTTCCGAACCTCGGTCAACCAGTGCTACTGGGGAGCGTGCGACGACGTCGGCACCGCGTGGCAGATGCGGTGGCAGGCGAACCTGCCGGTGCTCGATCCCGAGGGCGCGCCGATCTGGTTCCACCACGGCGCGATGGACGCGCGCATCCTGCTCGCCGACGTGAACTGCCCGATCCGCCGCGCGATGGCCGCGGACGAGAGGGTGCAGGTCTGCGTCTACGCGGACGCGACGCACAACGACGTCCCGGCGTACGTCGCGCCGTGGATCGTCGAGTGGACCGGCGCGCTCGCGGGCGAGACGGCTCCGCCGGCGTGCCCCGACCCCACGCCGCTCCCCGATGCCAGCTGCGGTCTCTGACCGACAGGACGATCTCCGTCCGCACCGGTCGCGCGCCCCTACTCGGTCTGCGAGGATGGGCGCGCGATTCGTTTCTGGAGGAGATCGATGACGCGCCACGCTCCCGTAGACCTCTCGCCCGAAGAGCTGCGCCGCCTCGGCCACGAGGTCGTCGACCTCCTCGCCGACTTCGCTGCCTCGCTGCCGTCGCGCCCCGTCACGCGGCACGAGACACCGACCGAGGTTCGCGTGCTCCTACCACCGGGACCGCTCGCCGCCGAAGGAAAGCCCGCCGGTGAGCTCCTCCGCGAGACGATTCCGCTGCTCGCCGATCACTCGCTCTTCAACTCCCACCCTCGCTTCTGGGGCTTCATCACCGCCGGCAGCACTCCGATCGGGGCGCTGGGCGATCTCGTCGCCGCGACGATGAATCCCAACGTCGGAGCGTGGGGGCTCGCGCCGATTGCCTCGGAAATCGAGGCCCAGACGGTGCGCTGGATCGCCGACCTCGTGCGTTTCCCGTCCGACTGTGGCGGCGTGCTCGGCAGCGGCGGCGCGATGGCCAACTACCTCGGCTTCCTCGCCGCGCGCCGGGCGAAGGCGAGCTGGGACGTCCGCACGAAGGGGCTGCGCGAGGGCCCCGCGCTCGCGATCTACGCGTCGGCCGAGACCCACACCTGGATCCAGAAGGCCGCCGACCTCTTCGGCCTCGGCACCGACGCGATCCGCTGGATCGACACCGACGCACGGCAGCGCATGCGCGTCGACCACCTCGAGTCCGCGATCGCCGCAGACCTCGCCTCCGGAGATCGCGCGCCCTTCGTCGTGGTCGCCGCCGCCGGCACCGTCAGCACCGGCGCGGTCGATCCCCTCCGCGAGATCGCCGCTCTCTGTCGTGAGCGCGACCTCTGGCTCCACGTCGACGGCGCCTACGGCGCGCTCGCCGCCGTGCTCGATGACGCCCCCGAGGATCTCCACGCCCTCGCGCTCGCCGACTCGCTCGCGCTCGACCCGCACAAATGGCTCTACGCCCCGCTCGAGGCGGGATGCACGCTCGTGCGCGACCCGCGGCTCCTCGTCGACGCGTTCAGCTTCCACCCCGACTACTACCACTTCGCGCCCGCGGGCGAAGGCGAGGCCGACGCGCGCCCCGGCACCAACTACTACGAGCTCGGCATGCAGAATTCGCGTGGCTTCCGCGCCCTCAAGGTCTGGCTCGCCCTCAGGCAGGCCGGCCGCGACGGAGTCCGCCAGATGATCGCCGACGACTGCGCGCTCTCCCGTCTGATGCACGAAGCGATCGCCACCCACCCCGAGCTCGAGGCGCGTACCCAGAGCCTGAGCATCAGCACGTTCCGCTATGTGCCGCCCGACCCCACGGCTCGTGCGCCGGCACGCCTCGACGCGCTCAACCGCGCGCTCCTCGACCGCCTGCAGACCGGCGGCGAAGCCTACGTG
>JAEYRQ010000614.1 GCA_023435545.1 Pseudomonadota bacterium
GCGCCTCGAACTTGGCGCGGGTGAGCTTCATGGTCAGGTGCTTCGGGCCGGTCTGGTCGGCGGTGATGAAGGGCAGGTTGATCTCGGTCTGGGTGGCGCTCGACAGCTCGATCTTCGCCTTCTCGGCGGCCTCCTTGAGGCGCTGCAGCGCGAGCTTGTCGTTCCTCAGGTCGATGCCCTGCTCCTTCTTGAACTCGTCGGCCAGATAGCCCACGAGCCGCATGTCGAAGTCCTCGCCGCCGAGGAAGGTGTCGCCGTTGGTCGACTTCACCTCGAACACGCCGTCGCCGATCTCCAGGATCGAGATGTCGAAGGTGCCGCCGCCGAGGTCGTAGACCGCGATGGTCTTGCCGTCCTTCTTGTCGAGCCCGTAGGCGAGCGCGGCCGCCGTCGGCTCGTTGATGATGCGCAGCACCTCGAGGCCGGCGATCTTGCCGGCGTCCTTGGTGGCCTGGCGCTGGGCGTCGTTGAAATAGGCGGGAACGGTGATCACCGCCTGGTCGACCTTCTGGCCGAGATAGGCCTCGGCGGTCTCCTTCATCTTCTGCAGGATGAAGGCGGAGATCTGCGAGGGCGAAAACTTCTTGCCGCGGCTCTCCACCCAGGCATCGCCATTGTCGGCCTTGACGATGTGATACGGGACGAGTCCGATGTCCTTCTGGGTCATCGGGTCGTCGAAGGTGCGGCCGATCAGCCGCTTGATGGCGAAGAAGGTGTTCTCGGGGTTGGTGACGGCCTGGCGCTTGGCCGGCTGGCCGACGAGCCGCTCGCCGTCCTCGGTGAACGCCACCATCGACGGCGTCGTGCGCGCGCCTTCCGAATTCTCGATGACCTTGGGGCTCGAACCTTCCATGACGGCGACGCACGAATTGGTGGTGCCGAGGTCGATGCCGATGACTTTACCCATGTCGTACCTCTCTTTCCGGCAGGCCGCCGGGGCCCTCTGTAGAGGCGCCCGGCCCTTCGGACATGATTTCGAAGGGGTCTGCGAACGGCCCCCATTCACGAATGGAGTCGTCGCCCGCGGGGGGCGACGTTCGAGGCTGATATAAGGAGGGGCCCGAAGCCGCGCAAGGCGGGAGAGGCGCGCCGTGGCTGGAGGATCGCGGCCTGCCGGTCACCTGCCCTGAAGGTTTGCCGCGGAGGGGGCGGCGAGGACGCTCAGTACTCGACCAGCCGGAACAGCGCCGCGCGCTCCCACTGGGCGTCATCGGTCTCCATCCGCCGGTCGGCGCTCGCCCTGAGAGCCTTGGCGCCGGCCCGGTCGCCGAGCCGGTCGAGCGCGGTCGCAAGGCACAGTTCCGCCGCTGCGTCGATCGGCTGGATCGCCAGCGCGGCGCGCCCGTCGCCGGCGGCAGCCTCGCGATCCCCGGCCAGGTTGTTGACCACGCAGCGCAGCACCATCCGGTCGGAGGAGGGGCCGAAGGTCGCGACTGCCCGGTCGATGTCGGCGAGCGCGTCCTCGAAACGCAGCGTCACCATCAGCGCCACGGCGCGAGCCCACAACCACTCGCCGACCATGTCGGCCCGGAACGGGTCCTCGATGCCGGCGGTCAGGTCTTCGATCGCCGCCTCGTACTCGCCCCACATGGCGCGGCAGCCGCCCCTGAGCGGCACGGCGACCTTCTCGACCGGTGTCATCTCCCCGTCGATCAGCGCCTCGCCGCCGCCGGTGATCGCCGCATCCGCCCTGGCGATGCAGTTCTCGTAGTCGCCCGACTTGAAGGCGGCGTGCGCGGCGATCAACTCGTCGATCCCGTCGGCCGATGCTGGCGCTGCGACCAGGCAGGGAAGCGCCGCGGCGACTGTCAGCATCAAGGCTCTCGGCATCATGGCGGATATCCCCTCCCGTTGCTCATTGGCGCCTTGGGTCTGCGGTGCCTCAGGCAGCCGACTCCGGATATCGGCCTCGCGTTTCTTGCCTGTTTCGTTTCCGCCGCCGTCGTGTTTCCCTCGTTCCTCCGTATCCGATCGCGGATGATTGCAGCAGTACCGAGGGATCACCGATGGGAGCGGGAACGATCGAACTGCGTCCGGGCTGCCTCTATGTGCCCGGCTATCTGGACCGGGAGGCGCAGGAGGCGCTCGTCGCCGATCTGATGCGCGTCGTTGAAGCCGCGCCGTTCTTCACGCCGCGCATGCCGCGCACCGGCAAGCCGTTCTCGGTCAGGATGACCAACTGCGGCGCGCTGGGCTGGGTCTCGGATGCCGCGGGCGGCTATCGCTACCAGGCGATGCACCCCGAGACCGGGGCGCCCTGGCCGCCGATGCCGGCGCTCGCCCTGCGCGCCTGGCGGGACCTGGCGCCGGAAGCGGCGATAGCCGAGGCCTGCCTCGTCAACCATTACCTGCTGGATGCGCGCATGGGGCTGCACCGCGACGAGGACGAGGAGGATGTCTCTGCGCCGGTGGTGTCGCTGTCGCTCGGCGATACGGCCGTGTTCCGGATCGGCGGGACGAGTCGCAAGGACGCGACGCGCTCCATCAAGCTTCAGTCCGGCGACGCAGTGGTGCTGGGAGGCGAAAGCCGGCTGGCCTTCCACGGCGTCGACCGGATTATCGCCGGCAGCTCGACGCTGCTCTCCGGCTGGCCGCCGGGCGGCGGCCGGCTCAATCTGACCCTGCGCCGCGTCCGGCGGACCGGATCTGGTGAGTTTCGCTGATCGGGCGCGTCATGAACGGGTCCAAGCGGGCCGCCGGCTGCAGCGGGTGGACTCAGGGACCGGCGGCAGACCGCCGGTCCCTATAGCGGCTCAGAGGCCGCGGAACACCTGCATCAGGCCGGCGCGTGTGGTCCACTGGGTCTGATTGCCCTTGCCGGTCCCGGCGACGATCTGGTTGAAGCCCCAGCCGAGCTGGGCGTTGCCGGGCTCGACCTGCGTCGACGAATAGTCGCCCCAGCGGCAGACGCCGGTCGGTTGCTTCGCACAGCCCACCATCTGGGCCTGGGACCTTGCGATCAAGGCAAAGCGCCAGAGCGCCGAATCGGCCGAATCCGCAGGACCGGAGAACAGCAGCTGCGACGCCCGGCCGGCGTTCTTGTTGCTGGGAATCGTCCGCGTCGCCGAGATGTAGACCGGCGCGTTCACAGCGCCGAAGTTGGTCGCGATCGAGGCATTGAACAGATTGTCGGACTCGTCCTCGACCGTCGTCGGCGTGAAGATCAGCTGCGGCGCCACGACCTCGTCCAGCGTGGAGACGTGGTAGAGGCGGATCTTGGCGGTGTTCCGAACCTTGACGGTGTGGACGTTGACGAGCTTCTGCTGGTTCTGGATGCTCGGAGCCACGAACCGGCCATCCAGTGTCTCGAGGAGCTGGCCGTTCGGCTGCGCCGCCGGCGGCGGCGCCCACCAGATCGGGATGATGACGGGCGCGATCTCGGTCAGGGTGTCATTGGCCACGCCGCCTCCGACCACCGTCACGACGCGCCGCTCGAACCGCTCGCTGGATCCGCTGCCGGGCGACAGGAATACCGTGGCGGCCGAGGTGTCGAGGGCAACGGTGGCGGCGAGGTTCGCGGGCAGCTGGTTGAAGCATTTCACCGTCAGCAGCCCGCCGTTCAGCGTTGCCTTCTTGTTCATCGACAGGATCGCGCCACGCACGCCGCCCCCGGGGCCCTTGTCATTGGCCGTGACAAACCAGCGGGCATTGCTGAACCCGGCCATCGGGAAATCCCAGGTCGACGCGACATTGCGCTTGCAGAAGCGGTTCGTGCCCTCGCTCAGCGTGATCCGGTAGAGGTTGAATGCGCTGCCGGAGGCGTTGGTCGAAACCGCAACGTACTGGTACTGGTCGGTGTTGCCGGTGTCGGTCGAAACGGCCGTGACGAAGAACCGCTTGCTCCTGCGATCGTACAGGACCCGCGGGTCCTTCAGCCGCGCCGTCGCGGGAACGCCGACGCCGGTGAAGAACGACGCGAGCGACTGCTGGCCGAGCTGCGCGCAGGACTTCTTGTTGTAGCGGCTGATCCCCGAATTGGTGACGACCACCATGATCTGCGGCCCGACCGCACCGTTGATCCCGGACGGGGCCCCGCCGGTGGAGGAATCGGTGTTGCATACCCGCCGCCGGTTCTGGTTGCGGACCTTGACGGTAAGCTCCGCAGCCTCGGTGGCAGCGACCAGGCTCGCACCGTCCTCGGACCCGCCGGCAGACGACTTGATTCGCGCGAGTTCGGCCTCGCTGACCGGGGAGATGCGCGGCGCGGCCAGGCTGGGGTCGACAACGGCCTGCGCCCGACTGCCCGCCGGAATGCTGTGTTTCACCGCGCGGACGGTCTGCACCTCGGCGTCGCCCTCGGCCTGCGCCAACGGTGCCGTCGCAGCGAAGGTCGTCAGGAACGCACCGAGCATAAGTGCCCGGCGAGTGGAAAGCATCGACATGAATCCCCCGATTCGGGTTTGCAATGGTTGTCGCGACGCGGCGATCGCCGCGAAGCTACTATGGGCGCCGGTTCGCGGCAAGCGCGGCAGCGCCCTTTTGGGCGTCGAGCTTATGACCTAGAGCACTGAGAATACAGCAACTTCTCGCTGGCCTGCGCAGCCGGGGGCGACCTGTCACATATTGGCGACAGGCAAGTCGTGGCCGGCAGGCCGGGGCTTGGCCGCTACGTGCCGATCCTTGCGGCCGCCCGATCCGTCCGGCGGTTCAGGCCGTCCGGTCGACCTTCGGGGCAGTGGCTTCGCCGCCGGCGGCTGGCTCGCCGTCCTGGCGGGGGGCGGGCTTCGGCCCACCCCTCGACACCCCGACCATTGCCGGCCGGAGGCAGCGCTCGCCGATCGTATAGCCCGGCTGGACGACCTGGACGACCGTACCGGCCGGCACCGAATCGTCCGGCACCTCGAACATCGCCTGGTGCAGGTTCGGATCGAACCGGGCGCCGTGCGGATCGATGCGCTTCACCCCGTGCCGGTCGAGCACGTTCAGGAGTTCGCGCTCCGTCAGCTCGACGCCGTCGAGCAGCGCGACGAAGGTGGCGTCCGCGGCCGAGCGGGCTTCCGCCCCGACCGTATCGAGCGCCCTGCGCATGTTGTCGCCGACGGAGAGGACGTCCCGGGCGAACTTGGAGATCGCGTACTGGCCCGCGTCCCGCACCTCGCGCTCGGCGCGCTTGCGCAGGTTCTCGGCCTCGGCGATCGAGCGCATCAGGCGGTCCTTCAGGTCCGCGACCTCGGCCTTCAGTGCCGCGGTGGAGTCTTCAGCCTCGGCGCGGGAAGACCCGGCCGCCTCGGACGGCTGGCTTGCGGGAGCCTCGGGTGCCGGCATCTCGTCCTGCTGCACCTCGGGCGTGTGCTTGTGTTCGGTCCTCGCTGCCACTGAGCGGAAGTCTCGACAGGAAAGGTTGCCCACGATATCGAGACTTGCGGCCCAGAAATCAACCGCCCTGATGTTTCGCCGAATCGGCTGGAGAGGCCCAATGTCCTCGATCGGCTTCCTGACCGGTCTCATGCTGGCCATGATACTGGCCGTCTATACGCTGCTGCTGCTCGTCGCGGTGGCGGTGCTGGCGCTCGTCTATCGCCGCAACCGGACCAGGGCGCCGGAGCGCGCGGCTGCGGCCCTGCGCCACCTGCGCGGGGCGTCGGCAGCTCTCGGAGTGACGATCCTCGCGGATCTCGTCTTCCTCTACGCCGACAGTCTGATCAGCGCATCCGTCCGCATGGTGTTCATCGCATTGGAGCGCCAGCGGGTCTGGTTCGAGGGCGACGCCGCCCTGCTCGGCTGGGGCCTGGTGATCGCGGCGGTCTGGCTGCTGGTCGCGCGGCGCCGGCCTGCGGCCCACAGCCGCTAGCACAAGGCGCGTCATCCCGGCCGAGCGAAGCGTGAGCCGGGATCGGGACCCTTCCACACAGTGGTCGTGCCCTCCCGATCCCGGCTCGCCGCTGACGCGGCGTCCGGAATGACGGGGGTGATTGGTCCATCGAATGGATTGGCTTGGCGCTCAGGGGCCTGCACCCGCGGGCTGACCGGCGCGCCTTAATCCCGGTCGATCAGCCGTCCGACCACCCGCGCGGTATACTCCACCACCGGCACGATGCGCGCGTAGTTCAGCCGCGTCGGGCCGATGACGCCGAGCACGCCGACGATCTTGCGGTTGGCGTCCCGGTAGGGCGTCGCCACCACCGTCGACCCGGACAGCGAGAACAGCTTGTTCTCGGAACCGATGAAGATCCTCACCCCGTCGCCGCTCTCGGCGTGGCCAAGCAACTCGATGATGTCGTTCTGCTTCTCGAGGTCCTCGAACAGCAGGCGGATACGCTCCAGGTCCTCCAGCGCGTGCAGGTTCTCCAGCAGGTTGGCTTGGCCGCGCACGATCAGCGTCTGCGGCCGCTCGCTTCCCGATCCGGCCCAAGTGGCAAGTCCCGCCTCCACCACCCGCCGGCTGAGCACGTCGAGCTCAGCCTCGAGCGCCTTGCGCGAGCGCTCCATGTCGGCTTTGAGGTCGTTGAGGGTGCGGCCCTGCAGCCGGGCGTTCAGATAATTGGCCGCCTCGACCAGCGCCGAGGGAGGAATGTCCTCGTCGAGCGCCAGGATGCGGTTCTCCACCGAGCCGTCGTCGCCGACGAGGATCGCCAGCACCCGGCGCGGCTCGAGCCGGACGAAATCGATGTGCTTGACCCGCGGATCGGCCTTGGACGCGAGGACGACGCCGGCACCGCGCGAGAGACCCGACAGCAGGTTCCCGGCCTCGGCGAGGACGGCCTCGGGCGATCCGTCATGGGCGTGCGCACGGACACGTGTCTCGATCTGGCTGCGTTCGGTCTCGCCGAGGTCGCCGATCTCCAGCAGGGCATCGACGAAGAACCTGAGGCCCAGCTCCGTGGGCAGCCGCCCGGCACTGGTGTGCGGCGCATAGATCAGCCCCAGCCCCTCCAGGTCGCTCATCACGTTGCGCACCGAGGCCGGCGACAGGCTCACCGACAGGCTGCGCGACAGGTTGCGGGAGCCGACCGGCTCGCCGCTCTCCAGATAGGCCTCGACGATACGCCGGAAGATCTCTCGCGAGCGCAGGTCCAGTTCCGCCAGCGGCGAGCGGGCGCCGGCTGGCGTGGCGGGACGTCCAGGCGGTCTCATCTGGTTCATGGCATCCGATTATGTGCGGAGCCGGCATGTCGGCGTCAAGCATGACACCGGCCGTCCTGGCCGGATGGCGGGTCAGGGTGGCGAAGCCGGGGGGAAGCCGCTAGAAGGGCGCTCGCCGGCCGCGGGGCCGGCCCATGCCAGGGAGAGCCCACCATGCGACCCTCGAAACGCGCCGCGGACGAACTGCGCCCCGTGCGCCTCGAGCGCGGCGTCTCGCGCCACGCCGAGGGCTCCTGCCTCGTGCGCTTCGGCGACACCGAGGTGCTGTGCACGGCGAGCCTTGAGGAGAAGGTTCCCGGCTGGCTGCGCGGCTCCGGCAAGGGGTGGGTGACGGCGGAGTACGGGATGCTGCCGCGTGCCACCACCGAGCGGATGCGGCGCGAGGCCGCCTCCGGCAGGCAGAGCGGCCGGACCATGGAGATCCAGCGCCTGATCGGCCGCAGCCTGCGCGCGGTGACCGATCTCGTCGCGCTCGGCGAGCGGCAGATCGTCGTCGACTGCGATGTGATCAACGCCGACGGCGGCACCCGCACCGCCGCGATCACCGGCGGCTGGGTGGCGCTCAGCGACTGCATGAACTGGATGATTCGCCGCCAGATGCTCCCCACCACCCCGCTGCGCGACCACGTCGCGGCGATATCGTGCGGCGTCTATGCCGGCACGGCGGTGCTGGACCTCGATTATCTGGAGGATTCCGAGGCCGAGACCGACGCGAATTTCGTCGTCACCGGCTCCGGCAAGCTGGTCGAGGTGCAGGCGAGCGCCGAGGGAGCGCCCTTCAGCGAGGAGGAGTTGGTCGCCATGCTCTCCCTCGCGCGCCGGGGCATCGACCGGCTGGTCGACCTCCAGCGCATGGCGATCGCCTGATGCCGGGCAGCCGGCGCCGGCTCGGATCCGGCAGACTCGTCGTCGCCACCCACAATCCGGGCAAGCTCGCCGAGATCCGCGACCTTCTCGCCCCGTTCGGCTTCGATCCGGTCTCCGCCGGCGATCTCGGCCTGCCCGAGCCCCAGGAGACCGGCGACAGCTTCGAGGCCAATGCGGCGCTGAAGGCCCTGTCGGCGGCGACAGCCTCCGGCTTTCCCGCGCTTGCCGACGATTCCGGGCTCTCGGTCGATGCGCTCGGCGGCCAGCCCGGCATCCAGTCGGCGCGCTGGGCCGGCAGCGACCGTGATTTCGCGCGCGCCATGCGCAACATCGAGGAACTGCTGCAGCAGAAAGGCGCCAGCGCTCCGGAGGCACGTCGCGCGAAGTTCGTCGCGGCGCTGGCGGTCGCCTGGCCGGACGGGCATGTCGAGACGGTGCGCGGCGAAGTGCACGGGACGCTCGTCTGGCCGCCGCGCGGCACCGCCGGCTTCGGCTATGATCCGATGTTCCTTCCCGACGGCGAATCGCGCACCTTCGGGGAGATGACCGCGGCGGAGAAGCACGGCTGGGCGCCCGGCGATCCGGAGCGTCCGGGCTTGTCGCACCGGGCCCGCGCCTTCGCCGCGCTGGTGGAGGCCTGCATTGGCGGATAGAGCGACATCGCCGGGATATCCGGCCGCGGGACCGGGTTTCGGCGTCTATGTCCACTGGCCGTTCTGCGCGGCCAAGTGTCCCTATTGTGACTTCAATTCGCATGTCAGGCGCGAGATCCCGCAGTCGCGCTATCTGGACGGGCTCGTCGCCGAGATCGGCTATATGGCGGCGCTGGCGCCGGGACGCACCGTCCGATCGGTGTTCTTCGGCGGCGGCACCCCCTCGCTGATGGAGCCGGAAACAGTCGCAGGCGTGCTTGACGCGGTGGCCGACTGCTGGCCGGTCGCCGTCGACGTCGAGGTGACGCTCGAGGCCAATCCGTCCAGCGTCGAGGCTGAGCGCTTCGCCGGATACCGCGTCGCGGGGGTTAACCGCGTTTCACTCGGCGTCCAGGCGCTCGACGACCAGGCGCTGCGCTTCCTCGGCCGGCTGCACGATGTCGCCGCGGCACGCGCCGCTCTCGACATCGCCCATTCGGTTTTCGACCGGGTTTCGTTCGACCTGATCTACGCCCGCCCCGGCCAGACGCCGGGCGCGTGGGCGGGGGAACTCGAGGAAGCCTGCCGCATGGCCGGCGACCACCTGTCGCTCTACCAGCTGACCATCGAGCCGGAGACGCCGTTCGCGGCGTTGCACGCCCGCGGCAAGCTGGTGGTTCCCGACGACGATCTCGGCCGGGCGCTCTACGATGTGACGCTGGAGACGACCGACCGGCACGGCCTGCCCGCATACGAGATTTCCAACCACGCCCGGCCGGGCGGCGAATGCCGCCACAACCTCGTCTACTGGCGCGGCGGGGAATGGGCCGGTGTCGGCCCGGGCGCGCATGGTCGGCTCGACGTGATGGGCGTCAGGACGGCGCTGTCGACGGCGCGCGCGCCGGAGGTGTGGCTCTCCGAGGTCGGCCAGCGGGGCCATGGCATCGTCGAGCGGCTGGAACTCACCCGCGAGGAAGTGGCGGACGAATACCTGGTGATGGGCCTGCGCCTTGCCGAAGG
>JAEYRQ010000619.1 GCA_023435545.1 Pseudomonadota bacterium
GCAGCTCTCGCCCAAATCCACAGATGCCGCGCCCGCGACGCCGGCTCCGTACGGGACGCGCCAGCCTTCGGCACCTTCGCCCCCAGCGCCATGCAGGCACGTCTGATCGGGTTCACCCGCTCGATGCCCGAGACCTGGCTGGGCAAGCGGTTGGCCTTTCTCGCCCGCCGGCTGGCGATGATGACCTTCCGTGGCTCCCTCGACGTCGAGGTGTTCGGCCAGCGGATGCGGCTCTATCCCTTCAACAACGTCTCCGAGAAGCGGATCCTGTTCACGCCGCAGTTCTTCGATCCGCTGGAGCGTCACCTGCTCGCCGAGCGCATCGGCGACGACTTTGTCTTCATCGACATCGGCGCCAACATCGGCGCTTATTCGCTGTTCGTCGCCGGACTTGGCGGCCGTGGCGCCCGAATCCTGGCGGTCGAACCTCAGCCCGACGTGTTCGAGCGGCTGGTGGCCAACATTTCCCTCAATCCCACCGGCACCGTGAAGGCGATCGGCTGCGCACTGGCGGACCGGGAGGGCGAGATGACGCTGTTCCTCGCCATCCGCAACAAGGGCGAATCGAGCGTGAAGTTCCAGGGCGCGCCGCTGGAGGACGGGCAGTCCGTGCAGGTGCCCGCCCGCACGCTGCTGGGGCTCGTCGAGGAGGAGGGGCTCGACCACGTCGATGCGATCAAGATCGACGTGGAGGGCGCCGAAGACCTGATCCTGATCCCGTTCCTGCGTGACGCGCCGGTGCATCTGCTGCCGCGCCTGTTCATCGTCGAGAACGCACGCGGCCGCTGGCAGACGGACTGCATCGCCGAACTCCAGGCGATGGGCTACGCGCTGCTCGCCGAGACCCGGCTGAACGTCGTGCTGGAACGCGTCGTGGGTCAGTCCCCGCAATCGACCAGCGAGCCGACCTCGATTGCCTCCGGCGTCACCACGCACCTGTAGGCGATCACCTCGACACCGGCCGAACGCGCCCTGTCGAGCGCGGTCCCGTATGCCGGATCGATGTCGCGGGCGATGGCCATCCGCTCGGCGTCGCCCCGCTGCACCAGGAAGAACATCACCGCGCGGGCGCCGCTGCGCACCATGTCTGCGAGTTCGTCCAGATGCTTGGCGCCGCGCGCGGTGACCGAGTCGGGAAATTCGGCCAGCCCCGCCGTCCGCATCAGGTGGACGTTCTTCACCTCCACATAGCAATCCGGATGCCCGCCGCGCGTCAGCAGCAGGTCGACGCGGCTGTTGCGCCCGTATTTCACCTCGCGCCGCAGCCCGTCGTAACCCGCCAGCTCCGGGATTGCGCCCGACCCGATCGCGTCCGCGACCAGGCGATTGGGATGGCCGGTGTTGATGCCGACGATGGCCGGTCCCGCGCCAAGGTCCACCCCCACCAGTTCCAGCGACCAGGCCAGCTTGCGCTTGGGATCATCGGACGCCGACAGCCACACCCGGATACCAGGATCCGCCAGTCCGAGCATCGAACCGGGATTGGCGCAGTGCGCCGTGACGAGCCTGCCGTCGGCAAGTTCGACATCGGCGAGGAAGCGCTTGTAGCGCCTGACCAGCCGTCCTTCGGCGAGGGGAGCCGCAAATCGCATCGAAGGTCCGTCCGCTGACGCTGTATCGTGTTGCCCGTGTCGATCCACTTGAGCGCGGATCGGCCCTGCGATAGACCACCCGCCACCCAGGCGCAACCGAGGCGGACCGATGAGCGAGTCGACGGCGAGTGTTGGCGGCGAGGTTGTGACGGCGGCGGTCCTGGTGATCGGGGACGAGATCCTCTCGGGCCGCACCAAGGACCGCAACATCGGCTACATCGCCGAATACCTGACCGCGCTCGGCATCGAGTTGCGCGAGGCGCGCATCGTGCCCGACGTGATCTCGGAGATCGCCGATGCCGTCAACGCGCTGCGGGCGCGCTACACCTACGTCTTCACAACCGGCGGCATCGGGCCGACGCACGACGACATCACCGCCGACGGCATCGCCCATGCTTTCGGCGTACCTGTGCACCACGATCCACGTGCAGTCGAGATCCTGAAGGATTATCTCGGCAACCGCATCAACGAGGCGCGTCTCAGGATGGCGCGCATGCCGGTCGGGTCCGAGCTGATCGAGAACGCCGTCTCCAAGGCGCCGGGCTGGCGCATCGGCAATGTCCACGTCATGGCCGGGATCCCGTCGGTGATGCACGCCATGCTCGACGCGATCGCGCCGACGCTGCGGACCGGGATCGTCATCGAATCCCGCACCGTCGAGGGCAGGGGGATCAAGGAGGGGGATGTCGGCGGTCCCCTCGGCGAGATCCAGGCCGCCTTTCCGCAGGTGATGATCGGCAGCTACCCCCGCTTCGACGGAAACCAATTCACCACCTCGCTCGTTCTCCGCTCACGCGACACGGCCGCCCTCGCCGCTGCCGAGGAACAGGTCCGCGCCCTCGTCGAGCGGTTGCTGATCGAGGTCGGGGCCTGAGGCAGAGGAGACCGGCATGTCGCCCGGAGCAGAAAAGGCGTTCCCCGTGTCGTGGGATCAGTTTCACAGGGATGCACGGGCGCTCGCCTGGCGCCTGGCCGGCATCGGGTCGTGGCAGGCGATCGTCTGCGTGACCCGCGGCGGGCTGGTTCCGACCGCCATCGTCGCCCGCGAATTGGGAATCCGCATCATTGAGACGGTCGGCGTCGCCTCCTATCACGACTACAAGACCCAGGGCGGCCTCGAGGTGATCAAGCAGGTCAGCCATGAGGTGATCGACATGAACGGCGGTGACGGCTCGGCCGTGCTGATAGTTGACGACCTGGTCGATACGGGAAAGACCGCGCGGATCGTACGCGAGATCCTCCCCAAGGCACATTTCGCCACCGTCTACGCAAAGCCGATGGGGCGCCCGATGGTCGACACCTTCATCACCGAGGTGAGTCAGGACACCTGGATCTATTTCCCCTGGGACACCGGCCTCGCCTTCCAGCCGCCCATTGCCCAGGCCGGAGGAGGCTGAGCGGAGTGCTAGACCTCCTGTCCGGCAGCTTCTCGACCGAACTGGGCCTCGCGACGATCGCGGGCCGGATGGTGGCTGCGGCGGGACTGGGGCTGGTCATCGGCTTTGACCGGGAGCTTCGCAGCGTCGCCGCCGGCCTTCGCACCCACATGCTGGTCGCGCTGGCTTCGGCGACCTTTGCCATTCTCGCCTTCGAGATCGTCGCGCAGGCGATGCGCGAGGGTGTCGACAACACCGATCCGGTCCGCATCATCGAGGCTGTCACGGCGGGCGTCGCGTTCCTGGCGGCCGGAACCATCATCCGTGGTGGGGACCGCGTACATGGCCTGACAACGGGTGCGGGCCTCTGGCTCGCCGGCTCGATCGGCCTGGCCTGCGGTGTCGGCGCCTATGCGGTCGCGGTTCTCGCCACCGTTCTCGGCATCGTCATCCTGACGTTGCTGCGGCGGCTGGAACACGTCATCGCCACCAAGCCGCGCACTCCGACGGGCGATGCCGACATCGGGAATTGACCCCGCGAGCCACGAGAGTTGTCTCTGCTCCCCCCAGCCTGTATCGCCTGTTGCACCGGCAGTCGCGGGCGTGGCGGAACCGGTAGACGCAAGGGACTTAAAATCCCTCGGAGCAATCCATGCGGGTTCGACTCCCGCCGCCCGCACCACTATGAAAAGAGACAAGAAATTGGGATAGGCAACTCTCGATGCGAATAGCCAAGAACAGGCCAGGGTGTCCTTGCGGGTATCCCAACGAAAAAGCCCCGACCGAAGCCGGGGCCTGAGAGGGTGCCGAAATATCGATACGCTGCCTATCCGCTGGCAACCACGGTGCCATGCGCCGGGCGCCCCCGGAACATGGATGCCGAACAGCACCACGGGGCCGACACACCGGGCCTGCCATGAGCGGGGGCCGTTCGCCTCGGCGATGCGGATTGCCACATTCAGCACATGCCGGGCTGTGCGGAGCATTCAATCCGCGGCGACCGCCGGCTCACTTCGGGCAGAAGACAATGATCTGGAACGGGAGGCCCGTAAGTCCAGCGCCATCGTGCGTGTAGATTCTGGCCATGTTCACGGCCGGATAGGGGCAGTTTGCTACTGCACTGTACGGGCCGCCGGTGAAGCCGCCGTCGCCCAATCCGATGCTCGCGATGCATGTGCAGTCGGCGAGGCTACGGTTGAAGGTTACATCAAAGAACGCGCTCGAAGGGGCGACGTTCGTCACACCAGAAGCGCGCACAACGCGGCCGTCGGAGCCAATCACCGCCGTCATGATCGTCATCCCGAGCGTCCCATCGGGCGCCGCCTTGGGCGAACCGGCGAGCGAGTTGAGCAGGACACCGAGTACGATGAAAAGCGCGGCCGACTTGAACTTGGTCATGGTCAACTCCCCTCGGTTCAGAACTGGCACCACCGTTGACGGTCGCCGACAAGGCGCCTGTTTGCAGCGTAGCTGATGGGGAAGACGCGACCCAAACGAAATGCCCCGGCAGTCGCCCGCCGGAGCCGTCAACCTCCAGCACATTTGGACCCCCTCGCCATCTAAGGCGCGACTCGCCGGGCGCACCCGCGCACATTTGATTGAACGCCGGACAAACGCGCCTATAGTCACCTAGCGTCATGTGAGGTTGCGGCGGCACCGCGCCCGCTGCCAAGAGGAGGTGCAAGATGCAATCCGAACCGACCCTTAGCCGCAGGACCCTGCTCACCGGGATAGGCAGCGCCGGTATCATGGCGGCGGGTGGCATGGGGCTTGCGCTGGCGGCCGATCCAGCTACGCAGGACGGCGCAACCAGTCGCATCGTGAAGACACCTCTCACCACCACGCCGGAAGCATTCGGGCCGGTGACCGTGCTGGAGTTGGGGGGGATCGATTTCCACCCTATTGGCAGTGCGACATATGCCTATGTGAGTCCGGGTGGCGTTAGCGTCACCTCCGGCTCGCAGTTCTTCAATGCCGGCCTGCCGGTGCCGGTCGGCAGTCGCATCTTGACCGTTGCGGTGTATCTCAACCCCAATGGAGTTCAGCGAAGCTTCACCGTTACGCGTTATAAACCGCGCAATCCCACCACATTTGAGAATTTGGCCAGCGGCACGTCGACTGCGGGAACCGCTGTCGAATTTGTCTCCATGCAGTTCAAGCACGACGTTGCGGTCGCTTGGAACTACCGGATCAGCAACCTCTTGCTCTCTGCGGGCGGAGCAATCGTGTACGGGGCCAGGGTGAGATACCGACCTCCCGCGTAGGACGGTCAAACCGCCCAAATCGCCACGCCGAGCCGCACCTGTTCAGTCGACGAGCCAGGGGTTCTCGGTGATGTGGCGCGTCAGGAGGTTGATGGCGGCGGCACGGGGCGGGAGATCGGCATCGGCGTGCCGCGCCAGCGCAACGGTCATGGCTTCGCCGCGCGGATCGGCCTGCAGGGCCTCGAACAGGCGCAGCACCGCCTCGCGGCTTGTGTCCAGCGGTTCCGGCGGCGGCATCTGCGAGATCTCGAACAGTGTGTCGCGGCCGAGATAGCGGTTGGCGACGTCCACGTTTGAGCGGGCAAAGCGATCGCGCACCTCCTCGGCCAGCCAGGCCGGGATCCTGGGCTTGCGACGATAGGCAGGATCGGATGCGGCTAGCGCGGCAAACAGCCGGTAGGTCCCGGTATTCGCCGCGACGGCCGGGTCGAGCGTCGCGTTGATCAGATGCTTGAGCGCGAGAACGAGGCCGCCGATGCTGGGGTTGCTTCCGGCCGCCCGGTATGTCGGCGGGGCGATCCCAAGCGCCTCGTGAAAGAAGTCGGCGACGACGTCACCGTCGCGCAGGCTGGCCCGGTCGTAGACGCGGACGATCAGGCGGTCCTGCCCAAAGGCATCGGACCAGTGTCCCAGAAACGCAGCGTAGTCCGCACGTGTGTGGCGCACGAAGCGGTGCAGCTTGGTACTTCGCGCCTGCGCCTGGATCGCCTGGCAGTAGGCGGACACGGCGAAATCAAGCTGCTCGCGCAGATAGACGACGATCCTGGTGCGGTCGGGCGGGAATACCGCGGCGACGTCCCGGGGATCGGTGTTCTGCAGGCCCTCGCTGCTGATGAGCACCCGGCGCGCTCGCGCACCGGCGATCTCTGTCGTCAGCCGCCGCAGCTCCGCCAACCGCTGTTCAGCATCATCGACCTCGCCATCGCGCGTGGCGCGGAAGAACCGGGCGAGCCGATGGTGCGCGATCTCTGTGCCGCCGGCGCCGGGATAGAGCGTTTCGTGCCTGGCAAGGTGCGCCCGGCCGCTAGCCAAAGCCCGCTGAAGCGCGCTCGTGCCAGATTTCTGCCGGCCGATATGCAGCAGGAACTCCCCGCCGAAGCGCCCGATCTCGGCGGCGACGCTGTCGAGGATCGGGCGTAGCCGGACATCGGGCGTGGCTGCCTGGTGCCGGCCTGTTGAAGCGGTGCGCATGGTGCGGCTCCGGGCATTGCGTGCAGTATGGGTGCTGGACCTGTCGAAAATACATCGGTCGCGCAGCCGGGCGCTTGCCGCCGCGCCCGTACGACGATAGGTGCTGCTCCGATCGGGCAGGGCGCGGCACATTCGCGGGAACTTCGCGTGCCGTCAAGCGACGGGTCGCAACAGATGAAGCGAGAGCTTTGCGTCATCGGAATCGGCGCCGGCAACCCGGAGCACATGACGATCCAGGCCATCGAGGCGCTGAACAGGGCCGATGTGATTCTGATCCCGGACAAGGGGGAGGAGAAGGCGGAACTCGCCCGCCTTCGCACCGAGATCTGCGAGCGCTTCATCCGCGACCGCCGGTATCGCGTGTCAGTCTTCGCGGTTCCACGCCGCAGGGCTGTCCCGGTTCGGGGCGGCGAGACCGCCACGACCGGGGAATCGGTCTCGGACAGCAACGAGTACCGGGCGGCCGTCGACGACTGGCACGAGGCGATCGCCCGCGAGTACGAGCGCCTGCTGCGCGAGGACGTCGGCGAGCACGAACGGGCGGCGATCCTCGTCTGGGGCGATCCCTCGCTCTACGACAGCACGCTGCGCATTCTCGACCGTGTGGCGGCCCGCGGCACCATAGAGCTCGACATGGAGGTCATTCCCGGTATCACCAGCGTGCAGGCGCTCGCCGCCCGCCACAGGATGGTGCTCAACGAGATCGGCGGCGCGGTGACGATCACCACCGGCCGCAGGCTGACCGGGACGCCGAACGACACTGGCGGGACCGTCGTGGTCATGCTCGACGGCGATGAGGCGTTTCGCGGTCTCGATCCGGATCTCGAGATCGTCTGGGGCGCCTATGTCGGCATGCCGGGCGAGATGCTCGTCAGGGGACGGCTGGGTGACGTCGGCGGCGAGATCAGCCGGCTGCGGGCCGAGGCGAAGGTGCGGAACGGATGGGTAATGGACGTTTATCTGGTGCGGCCGGTCAAGCGGGTCGGTGACCGTTCAGGCTCGGGCGAGGGGTGAACTCCAGGTCCCGCCGCAGCGAGAGGGTGGATAGTCCACCGTCCCGATACGGCTCCAGTTGACTCCGTCCCCAGCCTCAGTCTCCCTAGCGCCCACGGGTGCGCCTGATGCAGCAGTCGGGGCGCGCCGCGCGAAACGGGAGGACAAGACATGCTGAAACGTGTTGGCGCAGCAGCGCTCGCCAGTCTGCTGGCCCTGCCGGCCGCCGCCGAAGAGGTGTCCGTCGCGGTGACCGCGATCGTCGAGCACCCGGCGCTCGATGCGGCGCGCGACGGGATCCGCGACGGCCTGGCCGACCTGGGATTCACCGTCGGGGAGAACCTCAAGTTCTCGTACGAATCCGCTCAGGGCAACCCGGCGACGGCCGCCCAGATCGCCCGCAAGTTCATCGGCGAGGCGCCGAGCGTCATCGTGCCGATCTCGACCCCCTCCGCGCAGGCGGTGGTCGCCGGCACCAAGGACATCGCGGTGGTGTTCACCGCCGTCACCGATCCGGTCGGCGCCGGCCTCGTCGCCGATGCGACCAGCCCCGGGGGCAATGTGACCGGTGTGTCCGACATGTCGCCGATCCCCGATCACCTCGCCCTGATCAGGGAGATCACGCCGGGCGTCGCCCGCCTCGGCATCATCTACAATCCCGGCGAGGCGAATTCGGTCGCGCTGGCCGAGCGGCTGAAGGAGCTTGCGCCGGGCGCCGGCATGCAGATCGTCGAGGCGAGCGCCACCAAGACCGCCGAGGTCCAGCAGGCGGCGCGCTCGCTGGTCGGCAAGGTCGATGCAATCTACATCCCGACCGACAACACCGTCGTCTCGGCGCTTGAGGCCGCGGTGCAGGTGGCCGAGCAGAACAAGATCCCGCTCTATGCCGGCGACACGGATTCGGTGCCGCGCGGCGCCATCGCGGCGATCGGCTTCAACTACTATGATATCGGCCTGCAGACCGCGCAGATCGTCGCCAAGGTGCTGAAGGGCGAGGCGCCGGGCTCGATCGCCGTCACCCAGGCGCAGGGCACCGACCTGATCGTCAATCCGGGCGCCGCCGAGAAGATGGGCGTGACCATCCCTGAAGCGGTGGTTTCGCGGGCGAATACGGTGGTGAAGTAGCCGCCGCTCAACAGCAACGACGGGTCCGGCGCTGAGCCGGACCCAATCCCGGACGCGCCATGAGCCAGATCGCGTTTCTCGGGGCCGTCGAACTCGGCCTCGTTTATGCCTTCGTCGGCATCGGGGTCTATCTGGCCTTCCGCGTGCTCGACTTCCCCGACCTCACCGTCGACGGCAGTTTCCCGTTGGGGGCGGCGGTCGCCGGCGTGCTGATCGTGTCGGGGATCGATCCCTGGTCGGCCAGCCTCGCCGCGATCCTGGCGGGAGCCTGCGCCGGCCTCGTCACGGCGACGCTGAACCAGCGTTTCGGCATCCTGCACCTGCTCGCCTCGATCCTGACGATGATCGCGCTGT
>JAEYRQ010000635.1 GCA_023435545.1 Pseudomonadota bacterium
ATCGCGGCCGGCACGCGTTCGTAGCCTCCGAAGAGGAACACGCGGCGACGCCGGACGATGGCCGGCGCCACCTCCGCGGGACGCCAGGCATTGGACATACGGACCGGCAGCGCCTTCCAAGGATGGGCAATGGCGGCGATTGGAGAGCGGGCGTTGCGCAAATGCAAGGCCGACCGGGAACTGCCGCTAGGGAGCTTGAACCGACTTGCGATTTGCAGCGTTTGGGCTACCAAGGCAATCGGGTGCGAATCTTCCCGGCGCGGGTTCCGGATGGCGGCTCCGCTGGTGACGAACGAGGGGCCGAACCGAATGGAATCGTGGTCGGGGATTTTGCGGGCAGCCGGGCTTGCCGTAACGATCCTGACAGGTGTGGGCGCTGTGGTCTGCGTGGAGGCGCAGGCGACCTCCGTGCTGCACGAACTGCGTCACGTCGACCGGGTCGACGACATCATGCCGCCGGGTTCGACCGTCGTTGCCCCGTCGCAACGCCCGGCAACCCGGTCCGCGACGACTGGCAGCACGACGCCCTCGGCTCCGGCGACGACCACGAGGACCACCACGGTCTCGGGCCGGACCGGCGATGTCGTCCTGCTGCGCGGGCTGATGGACGTCTTCTCCTATGGAATGGATGCGCTGGGCGCGCAGTTGCAGGAGAAGGGCTTCCAGGCACAGGTCCTCAACCACTCGAACTGGCAGAAGATCGCGGACGAACTGGTCCGGCGCTACAAGGCGACGCGGTCGCCGGAACCGGTCTTCCTGATCGGTCATTCGCTGGGCGCGGACGCGGTGATCCTGCTGTCGGAGCGTCTGGCCCAGGAGAAGGTGCCCGTCGCTCTCGTGGTAACCTTCGATCCGGTGCATCCGCGCGAGGTGCCGGTCAACGTGCGGCGCCTCGTCAACTTCTATCAGTCGAACAACGGCTTCGGTGTCGCGGTGAAGCCCCGCGAGGGGTCTAGATCGGTCCTCGTCAACAAGGATCTGAAGGACCGCACCGACATATCCCACACCACGATCGACAAGGCAGACTTCCTCCACGCGGAGGTCGTCAACGAGATGGTCAAGCTATCCCGGCCCGTCCGGCGCAGGGTCGCCGGATAGTCCCGGGCCGTCTCACTTCGACATCATCTCACTTCGACACTCTCAGCTTCTGAATGTCGCCGGCGATGCGGTTGAAGACAGCCGCCAGCTTGTTCGAGTTTGTGACGTCGAAGAACTTGTCGGGCGAGGAAGCGCAGTTGCGGATGGCGGTGTCGTCGACACCCTCCAGCTCAAGCCGGATCGTATAGATCACGATGCCACTCGCCTTGACGTTCTCGCACAGGGTGGCGAGGCGATCATCCAGCTTGCTGCGCCGCTGCGTAGCCGATCCCGACGTGATGCCGAGACGCCCCTGCCAGATGTAGCCGATACCGGAATAGATCGACTGGTTGTTGTTGCCGGTGACGGCGTTGTTGTTCTGACCGTCGGTCATCAGCACCAGCACCTTGCTGTATCCCTCGCTGCCGTAGGCCACTCCGTCGGCGAAGGGTCCGGTCGGAGACAGCGTGTGCCAGCCCCAGGTCAACCCGGTCGAGATGATCGTGTCGCCGATCGAATTCATGGCGTCGATGGCCGAGCGCAGGGCGCCAAAGTCGCTGCTGAGCCTGACCAGGGGCTGCAGCTCGCAGCCCGCATTGGGGCCGAATTTGTAGCCGATGGAACTGGTCCCGGTCTTCGGCTTGCCGTTGGTGTACTTGGGAACGTAGCCCTGACGGGTCTTCCAGTTCGAGCTGGTGGTGACGTCGGCGAGATAGCTGTTGTAGTAGCCCGACGTATCCGGCTCGTCCGGAGCGAAGTAGGGCACATAGAGCGTCGCCGGCACGGCGGGGTCCGGCGTCGTCTCCAGGACGTCGTAGGGCGCCGGACGACTCTCGACACAGCCTCCCCACGGTGTCTTCATCGACGCGAACAGATCGAGCCGCTTCACCGGCGTCGTGCCGCTGAAGATCTCGTTGTTGACCGGCGACTGTCCCTGGCTGTCGATCCAGGGCGCCGTAGCGTATTGCGTGCCGACATTGACGGTCATCGAGTACGGCACCAGCGCCAGGCGAACGGCATCGCTCTCGCTGCTGCGCTGGGCGGCACCTTCCAGCGTGTTGATCAGCTCGTGCGCCGCGCTCTTCAGGTTGGTCATCCGGGTTCCGGCCATGGACCCGGTGTTGTCGAGCACCAGCGCGACCTCGACCTTGGTCTGGTCGCGAAGGACCTCGGTCGCCGCGCTGAAGGAGATCTGATCGACGCTCAAGAGCGCCATGACGGCCGTCTCGATGGCGCCGGTCAGCTCGACCTCGACGGATTTCGCGGTCTGGACGAAGCGGGAGATCGACCAGCTCGCGGCATGGAATCCGCTGGCGTCGAGCGTTGCCGCAACGTAGCCGTGCAGGAACTGTCTGGCGCTGTCGTCGCCTTCCAGCGGCCGCTTCGCCAGTGCCAGCGCCGCAGCGTCCAGGGCACCGCTCAGCTTGGCACGAGCCGCAACCGCCCGATTGTAGTCGATCGCGGCCCCCATCGCAGCGACGATGGGTACGATCAGGATCCCGAATGCGATGGCAAAACTACCCGATTCTTCGGCCAGAAGCCGGCGAAGATGACGAAACATGCCCTCAGCCCACTGTCCCGGGCGCCCGTTCTGGGTGCCGCCGGGCCGGACGTTAGGCAGGAGCATTCTAATTGAGGCTGAAGCCGAGCACCCGCGTTTTCGACAAATTAGCCGAGAAACGAACCGACGCGGACTTGCCGCAGGGTGAGGTCTACTTGGACAGGCGCAGGTTCGACAGGTCGTAGGCGATGGTCTGGAACACGCCCTTGAGCTGGGTAGTGCTTGGACTGTCGAAATACATCGACGTCTCAGTCGCGCAATTGCGAAACAACGTCCGCAACGAACTTGAGTTCAGGTCGAACAGGATCGTGTAGATGCGGATGTCGAGGCCCTTGATGCTATTGCACAGCGCCGTGACCTTGGTGTTGATCCGGCTCGCCGCCGTCGACGCATTGGTGGTGTTGAGCCTGCCCACGCCGAGGTAGTTGTAAGGGTTGTAGTCCGAATAATTGAGCGTATTGCCCTGACTCACCACAACGTTCTCGCCGTCGGTCAGGAGCACGATCGCTTTTAACGTGTCCTCCTGGGAGTATGGAACTCCTTCGGTGAACGGCTCGGCCGGCGAGAGAACCCGCCAGCCCCAGACCAGGCCCTGGGCGATGTTGGTGCCGGAATTGTTCCAGGCCCGCATGGCATTGATGTCAGATTTCAGCTTCGCCTTGTCATTGGTCAGCGGAAGGATCGGCTGCGCGCAGCTCTTGTTCGGTCCGGACGTGTCGGAGGCAACCTCGCGGATGGAGACGGCGCTGCGGACCCTGTTCTCAGAGTATTTCAGGTAGTTCTTCTGGCGCTCCTCGGCGTTGTTCTTGCCCTTGACGCCATCGTCCATGTAGTCGTTGGCGAAGCTGTTGCCACCTGAATAGGTGCGGCCATCCGGATCCGGTTCGTCCGGCCAGAACCACGGCACCCACAGCGTGTCCGGCACGCCGCGGTTCGGTGCCACGTCGTCGGTGTCGTACGGCTCCGGCCTGGCCTCCACGCATCCCTTCCAGCCCTGCCAGCTCGGATAGCGCGATTTGTTCTCCGCGACCATCTGGTCGTAGAGATCGAAGTGGTTGACCCGTGAATAGGTGGTCACCGCGTTGCGGCCGCGACCGGTCGTGGTGGCGATTTCGTCGAAGTTGATGCCGTGATATTTGGACTTCGCCTCGGTATCCATCCAGTCCATGGAGAAGACGCCCTCGGACTTGATGTTGACGCCGGTGACGAAGGGCACGAGCGCGATCTTCACCTTGTCAGCCGATCCGGCCCCCGCATACATGATGTCGACCAGCGCGCCGGCGGCGTCCCGCAGCGCACCGATCTTGTTGCTGGAGTTCATCGAGCCGGTGTTGTCGAGGACGAGCGCGAGTTCCACGCGCTTCTGCTCCCGGACGACCTCGGCGCTGGCGCCCACGGGAATCGTCGGGAACGACAGGAGGCCGAGCATGGCGGTCTCGACATCGCTGGTCGCCGAGGCCTTCACCCACTGGTCGGTCTGCTCGAAGCCGGTCAACTGCCAGGCGTCCTCGAAACCGGTGCCCTGCAGTTCGGCATTCACGTAGTTCACCAGGAAGGACTTCGCCGCGCCTTCCGACATGTTGGGACTGCGGGCCAGCGCCAGCAGTCCGGCATCAAGCGACGCGGAAAGCTTGGTGCGGGCGTTCGATGCCCTGTTGTAGTCCAGCGCCACGCCGACCATCGCAATCATCGGCAGCGCCAGCAGCGCGAACAGCACCGCGATGTTGCCACGGCGATCGCCAAGGAAGCGCTTGAGAAGTGCGGTCATTGGACGGTTTCCGGTGCAGCGGCACGGACGCGGTTGCGTCCATTCGTGCATCGATCATGACGGAAACAGTCGAATAAAAATTTAAGTTGATCGCCGACACTCCGGGGGGACCGGGTAACTCTCCATTAAGGATGATCCGCGACCAGGCTTCGCGATCCGGCGAAAACTCAGGCGAGCCGGGTGGTTCCGGCGCCGGCATCTGCGCCGATCGCCTCGATGACCTTGCGGACGATGGCTGCGTGGTCGAGGCCGGCCCGGGCAATCATCGCGGCGGGAGCATCCTGATCGATGAAAGCATCCGGCAGCGTCATGGCCCGCACCTTGAGACCACGGTCCAGAAGGCCGTCCTCTGCGAGAAACTGCAGCACATGGCTGCCGAAGCCGCCGACCGAACCCTCCTCGACCGTGACGAGCACCTCGTGGTGGTTGGCGAGCCGGCGGATCAGGCCGTGGTCGAGCGGCTTGGCGAAACGGGCATCGGCAACCGTCGCCGGAAGTCCGTAGGCGGCAAGTTCATCGGCTGCCTTCAACGCGTCACCCAGTCGCGAGCCGAGTGACAGGATCGCGACCTTGCCGCCCTCGCGCAGGACACGGCCCCGCCCGATCTCGAGCGGCACGCCGTCGGCCGGCAGATCGACGCCCAGCCCCTCGCCGCGCGGATAGCGGAAGGCTGATGGCCGGTCGTCGATCGCCGCCGCCGTCGCCACCATGTGGACC
>JAEYRQ010000037.1 GCA_023435545.1 Pseudomonadota bacterium
CATCAGCATGGGCGGTCCGACCTGGTCGGTGCATTTCGAGCGGGTCTTCTCGGTTCCCCTCTACTGGGAATCGCTCGTGCGCACGATGCAGATCTCGCTGACCGTGGCGTTCCTGTGTCTGGTGCTCGGCTATCCGACGGCGCTGCTGATCCATCGCAGCCGCGGCGTGGTGCAGGTGCTGATCGCGACGGCGATCGTGCTCCCCTACTTCATCGCCATCCTCATCCGCACCTACGCCTGGATGGTTCTGCTCGGCCGCAACGGCCCGATCAACAAGCTGATGACGTCGCTCGGCGTGTTCAGCGAGCCCGCGCAGCTTCTCTTCAGCCGGGGCAGCGTGCTCGTCGGCATGACGGCCGTGCTCCTGCCTTTGATGGTGCTCAGCATCTATGCGAGCGTCGCCCGGCTCGACCAGAGCCTGTTGCGGGCTGCGCTCGCCAGTGGCGCGGGGCCGATCGCAGCCTTCTGGCGCGTGCTCCTGCCGCTCACCTTGCCCGGCATGGGAGCGGGCTTCCTGCTCGTCTTCGTCACCGCGCTCGGCTTCTTCATCACTCCGACGCTGCTCGGCGGTCCGGCCGACCAGATGTTCGCCATGCACATCACGCAGCAGGCGGATTTCGCGACCGCGGAGGGCTTTCTTCAGGCGCTGGCTGTCGTGCTGCTCGTCATCACCCTCATCGTCGTCGCGGTGGCCGGTCGCCTCCTCGGCTTCGAGTTCATCTGGGGCGGCGGAAAGCTGTCCGATGCGCCGGCGAAGCGGGCCGCCAGGCAGGCGTCAGAGGCAGATACCGGCGGCAGGACGCTCGGAACGTTCCTCCCCGACACGATCGGCTGGCCGCTGCTGCGGCTCGTCGGGCGACTGCCGGCGGGCTTCGGCACCTGGACGGTGCGGGTGATGGGCGGTCTCGTCGTGGCCGGGCTGATCCTGCCGATCGTGGTGGTGATGATCATCTCCTTCAGCAGCGCGACCTATCTCACCTTCCCCCCACCCTCGTTCTCGCTGCGCTGGTACGAGAAATTCTTCTCCGATTCCAACTGGATGTCGGCCTTCTGGAACTCGCTCGTGGTCGCAACCATGTCGGCCTGCATCGCCGTGACACTGGGCGCGTCGGCCGCGATGGGCATCGTGCGCAGCCGCATCAAGGGCAAGTCGGCCATCATGGTCCTGCTCGTGAGCCCGGTCATCGTGCCTCCGGTCGTGCTCGGCCTGTCGCTCTACTCGCTGTTCCTGCGCTTCGACCTCGTCGGCTCGATGTGGGGCCTCGCGGCGGCGCACGCGATCGGCGGCCTGCCCATCGTCGTCGTCATCGTGGCGGCCTCGCTGCAGGCAGTGGACCCGAAGCTTGAGGAAGCGGCTGCCGTCCACGGCGCCTCGCCGCTGACCGTCTTCCGGTCCGTCACCCTGCCGGCGATCGCGCCGGGGCTGGCGGCGGCCGCGTTCTTCGCCTTCCTGCACTCGTTCGACGAGCTGGTGCTCTCCCTGTTCCTGTCGAGCGCGCATCTGAAGACCCTGCCACTCATGCTGTGGGCGGACGTCAATTACCAGCTCAATCCGGTGCTGGCGGTCGTGTCGACGCTCGAGGTGCTGCTGGTGGTGGGCGGAATCGCCCTCGCCGGGCCGGTCCTGGCCCGTTCGCGCGGGGTCGCCTGAGACTGCAACGCTAATCGGAGGAAATGCAAATGACAGGACTGGCAAGACGGGGGCTGCCGACCTCCCTGCTCGCGGCGACGATGCTGGTGACCGCCGGCGCGGGATTGGCGGCTGCACAGAGCAACGAGGTGATCATGCAGGATCCGGGCGGCGGCTACGGCGAGGCGCTGCGCGCGGTGATGTACGATCCGTTCAAGAAGGAAACCGGCATCAACGTCGTTACCGTGCAGGAGGCCCGCAGCGGCCCGCGCATCAAGGCGCAAGCCGAAGCCGGCAAGGCCGAGTGGGACCTCACCTTCATTTTCGACCAGGAAACGAAGCTGCTGGGCGATTGCTGCCTTGAGGACATCGACTATTCGAAGCTGTCCGAGTCAGCCCAGAAGACACTCGCCGCCATGCCCGACAATCTCAAGCGGCCGAAGGGCGTCGCGCTGCAGGTGATCGGCGTCGGACTGGTCTGGAACACCGACAAGTTCAACGGCGACAACGTGCCGAAGGACTGGGCCGACTTCTGGGACGTGGAGAAATTCCCCGGCCGCCGCTGCCTGCCGGGCTGGCCGCGCTTCGTCTTCGAGGCCGCGCTCATGGCCGACGGCGTGGCGAAGGAGGAGCTCTATCCGCTCGACATGGAGCGCGCGCTCAAGAAGATCGAGGAAATCAAGCCGCACGTGGCGAAGTGGTGGACCACCTCGGCCCAGCCACCGCAGCTCCTGCTCGACGGCGAGGCCGACATGTGCATGGCCTACACCGGCTCGATGAGCAAGCTCGCCCTCGAGGGCGCGCCGGTGGAGCTCGAGTGGAACCAGGGCTTCGTCTACTACGACTTCTTCTCGATCCCCAAGGGCGCGCCAAACTACGACAATGCCCTGAAGCTGCTCTCCTGGCGTCTCGACCCCGAGCGCGCCGCCGAGTTGACCTCGACCTTCCCCGTCGCGCTCCCATCGCCGGTGGTGTTCGAGGCGGCCGACCCGGAAATCAGCATCTACTGGGCCAACAATCCCGCCAATGTCGCCAAGGCAATCGAGTGGAGCCCTGACTATTGGGGCGCACCCTCGCCCGACGGAAACTCGACGAACGAGGAGTACGGCCAGGAGCAACTGAACGCCCTTCTCGCCCGGTAGCCTCCCGCCCGGACGAGGCGGCGGC
>JAEYRQ010000483.1 GCA_023435545.1 Pseudomonadota bacterium
GGCGGAAGGCGATGTTGAGCGCGCCCTCCTGCGCCTCGCTGAGCTGCAGCAGGCGCGCGAGCAGAAGCGGACCCATCTGCGATACGGTGGTACGGATGGGGTGGCCCTGCTCGCCGAACAGGTCCCAGAAGATGGTCGGCTGCGGCGCGAAGACATAGTCCTCGATGCCGACCTCGGTGGCGCGCTTGGCGAGGAAATCCTTCGGCGTGCCGGGTTCGGCAATCCCCGCGAGGTCGCCCTTCACGGCGGCGCAAAACCCCGCAACGCCGGCCGCCGAGAAGCCTTCGGCGAGGATCTGCAGGGTGACGGTCTTGCCGGTGCCGGTCGCACCGGTGACCAGGCCGTGGCGGTTGGCCAGCCTGAGCTCGAGAAATTCCGGTTCCCCGCTGCTGCCGATGAACAGCCTGCCGTCCGCATCGTCCGCCATCAGTCCTCTCCGCAGCGCTGCATCCCGGTCCGGCCGTTATAGGTAGGCCGGCGGACGGGCGCAACGCGCCGCCGGCTCGGCTTGTCACCCTACGGATCGCAATGCACTATGTCGCCGAATGGTGATGCGAATCCGGGAAACCTCCCGGCGCGAGGGTCGTATCGGCGGCTTGGAGGCCAAGAGCATGGATGAGCTGGTGGGTCGCCTGGTCGCGGCGGCGGACATCTCCGAAGAGACGGCCCGCCGCGCCGTCGATATCATCATCGGGTTCCTGAAGGACGCAGGTCCGCCCGACAAGGTCGCCGAACTCCTGGAGAAGTTGCCGGGCGCCGAGAAGATCGAGAGCCCCGGTGGTTTCGGCGGAATGATGGGCGCGATGGCGGCGTTCAACTCGCTGACCAATGCGGGCCTCGACATGGGCGAGATTCAAACCGTCACCCGGGAACTGGTCGCCTTCGCCAAGGAACATGCCGGCGATCAGCTGGTCGACGACGTGGTGGGCTCGATACCGGGCCTCGGCCAGTTCGTCTGAAGCCGCCGCAAGCCCGCGGCCGGCACCAAGGGGGAATCGATGTCCTATCCGGTGATCAAGATCGAGGGAATAGGTCCGAAGTACGCGAAGATGCTCCAGGACGCCGGCGTCTCCACGACGGCCCGGTTGCTGGACAGGGCGAAAAACCCGAAAGGACGCAAGGAGCTCGCGGCCGAGTCCGGCATCGACGAGACCTACATCCTGAAATGGGCCAACATGGCCGACCTGATGCGCATCAAGGGCGTCGGCGAGGAGTATTCGGAGCTGCTGGAGGTGGCCGGCGTCGACACCGTCAAGGAACTCCGCAACCGCAGGCCCGACAACCTGCATGCGAAGATGGCCGAGGTGAACGCGACGCGGAAGCTGGTGCGCGCGCTGCCGAGCCCGAAGAAGGTCGAGGACTGGGTGGCGCAGGCCAAGTCGCTGCCGCCGGTCATGACCTACTGACCCTGCACGGCGCGCAAATCCGTCATTCGAATGCGGGGCTGGCCGAAAGCGGCCACCTGTGGCACTTAGCCCATCTGTTCCGCGTTGCGGACCGTTTGGCGTGTTCGGGGCTAGTGTATGAGTGAGGGTTCGCTGACGGCCGGCTTTCCGCCCGGCGATGAGGCTGAGTGGCGCCATCTGGTGGACAAGGTGCTGGCCGGCCGGCCGTTCGAGCGGGCATTGGTCACCCGCACGCGCGACGGCATTCCGCTCCAGCCGCTCTACCCGCAGCGCGCCGAGGGCAGTGTCCTCAATTGCGGGACAGGCCGCTGGAGGGTGTTCCAGCGCATCGACCATCCGGACTTCCAGACCGCCAACGAGCTGGCGCGCGCTGACGTCGAGGGCGGCGCGGACGGCCTCGAGCTGGTGCTGCCCGGCGCGGCACAAGCCTTCGGATTTGGCGTTCCCATCCGCTCGCTGGCCGATGTCGAGGCGGTGCTCGACGGCATCGACCTGACCAAGGTCAGCCTCAGGCTCGACGGCGGCTACGAGAGCCGTCCCGGCATCGTCTATCTGGCGGCGCTGGTCAGGCATCTGGGTATCGATCCCGGTACCGTGGACATCACCGCGCTGTCCGACCCGGCGAACGGCCTCCTGGCGAAGGGGCGGCTGACCGCCCAGTACGATACGATCGGCGAGCGGACGGTCGACCTCGTCCACGGGCTGATCGACACCGGTCTCGCTCTGGCGCCGCTGGTCGCCGACGGCCGCGCGGTCCATGCCGGCGGTGGATCGGAGGCGCAGGAACTCGCCTACGCGCTCGCCGACGGTCTGGAGCATCTGCGCGTGCTCGAGCGTGGCGGCATCAAGCTCGAGGATGCCCGCAGGTTCGTCACCTTCTCCTTCGCCGCCGATGTCGACCAGTTCGCCACTATCGCCAAGCTGCGCGCGTTCCGGCTCGCCTGGGCGCGCATCGAGGAAGCCTGCGTTCTGGAGCCCCGTCCCGCGCGCGTGCACGCGGAGACCGCCTGGCGGATGCTGGCGCAGCGCGATCCCTGGGTGAACATCCTGCGCAACGCGGTCGCCGTCGCAGCGGCGGGCCTCGGCGGCGCGGATTCGGTGACGGTGCTTCCCTTCACCCAGGCGCTGGGCCTGCCCGACACGCTCGCGCGCCGGATCGCCCGCAACACCCAACTGGTGCTGATCGAGGAATCCGGGCTCGGCCGCGTTGACGACCCTGCGGCCGGTTCCGGTTACGTCGAAGCGCTGACGCAGTCGCTGGCGGAGGCGGCCTGGGCCGGTTTCCAGCAGATCGAGCGCGAGGGCGGCATCATCGAGTCCCTCACGGCCGGTCACTTCCAGCGCCGCATCGTCGAAACGCGCGATCGACGGGCCGCCGATATCGCCACCCGCCGCGAGCCAATTACCGGGGTGTCAGAGTATCCGCTGCTCGCGGAGGTTCCGGTGACGACGCTGCGCGTCGAGCAGGATGCGCTCGACGCCATCGGCAAGAAGCTCGATGTGCCGCCGCCATTGAAGGGCGTGCGGTTTAGCGCGCTGGTCGAGGCGGTGGCGAACGGCGCGACGATGGCGGACATGATCGCCAGCTCGGGCGACGTGTGGCTGCGCGCCGAGCCGCTGCCGGCGATCCGGCTTGCCGAACCGTTCGAGACCGTGCGCGACCACAGCGACGC
>JAEYRQ010000484.1 GCA_023435545.1 Pseudomonadota bacterium
CGAGGCCGCCGATGATCACGGCGATGAGCATGTTGAGGCTGTAGGTGATGCTGAAGACCTGCGGCTCCATGATCCGCAGGTAGTGCGCCGTCAGGCTGCCGGCGATGGACGCCATGCCGGCGGACAGCACGAACATCTGCACCTTGTAGCGGGCGATATCGATGCCGACCGAGGCCGCGCCCGCCTCGGAGACGGCGATCGCCCGCAGCGCCCTGCCTGTTCGGGAACGGTCGACATTGCGGCAGATCTGGACGCAGCCGAGCGCAAGTATCCAGACCAGGTAGAAGTAGGCGGTATCGGTGGCGAACACGAAACCGAAGGCGGAAAAGCGCGGCACGCCGGTCAGTCCCATCGAGCCTCCGGTGAGAGCCAGCGACTCGATGGCGAAGTGAATGAGGACGAGCTGCACCGCCACCGATCCCATGGCGAGTACGAACCCGCGTAGATGCAGGATGGGCCGGCCGATCAGGTAGGCGATCACCATGGAGACCGCCGCCGACAGCACCGCGGCCAATGCCGGGTCCCAGCCGGCGCGCACGGTCAGCATGGCGCTGCCATAGCCGCCGATGATGCAGAACGCCGCCTGGCCGATCGCGAGCTGATGAGCGTAGCCCAGCAGCAGCACCAGGCCGGAGGCCGCGATCGCCATGATACCAATGGTAATGCCGATGCCGACCGCATAGTCGGTCTGAAGCATGAGCGGCGTCACCACGACGAGCGGCAGCGCGATCGCCATGGGAAGCATGCCGGACAGACGGGCGGACATCAGTGGCGTCCGATCATGGTGAGCTGCTTGCGGCCGCGGCGCAGCAGGCCACTCATCGCGATCAGGACCAGAACGAGCAGCGAGTAGACGACGATATCGCGGTAGCCCGAAGATACATAGCCGGCTGCCAGAGTCTCGGCGACGCCGATCGCGATCCCGGCTCCGACGGCGATGGGCGGCGAACGGAAGCCGGCGATCAGCGCGCCGATGAAGCCCTTGAGGCCGAACTCGATGCCGATGCTCCAGGACGCCAGCGTGATCGGCGCGATCGCGGCGCCGCCCAGCGCACCGATGGCGCCAGATGCCGCGAAGACGACCATGCCGACACGGACCGGATCGATACCCATGAGCCGCGCCGCCCGGGCGTTGTCGGCGCAGGCCCTGATCGCGCGGCCGAGCGAGGTGCGCATCAGCAGGACGTACAGGACCAAGAGGGTGACGGCGGTCAACGCCCAGACCCAGACCGACTGCCAGACCAGATAGGCCCCGAGAAGCTGGAACACGCCATCGCCACTGAAGCCGGGCAGCGGGTAAGGGTCCTTGTCCCAGATCAGCAGCGCGGCGCCACGCAGTACCAGCGCGAAGGCGAGCGTCACCGTGATCCTGATGAAATCGGGCGCCTTCAGGATGGGGGCCAGCGTCGCGCGCTCCTGCAGCAGTCCGACCGCGGCACCGACCACGACGGCCGCGAGGACCGCCGCCCCGACGGGAACGCCGAAGCCCGCGAGGGAGGCGGCCACCAGCCCGCCGATCATGACGTACTCGCCGGCCGCGAAGTTGATCACGCCCGTCGCATTCGAGCACAGCACGAAGCCGAGCGCGACCAGAGCATAGATGCACCCGGTCGACGCGCCCGACAGGACGAACTGGGATAGCGTCTGCCAATCCATACGGAAGCGCCTTGGCCGATGCCGGCGGCCAGGGCCGCCGGCGGTCCTCTGCTGCGCGAGATGCTACCTGGCAGGAACGAAGGCGGAGCCGTCGTAGACCGCCATCGTCAGACCGCGGTAGTCTTGGCCGATGTGGTTGTCCGGCGTGTAGGTGAAGGGGCCGTTGATCGCCGGAACGTCGGTCGCGGTGTCGAGCGCGTCGCGGATTCCCTGCCGGCTGCCGTCCGAATTGGCCAGAGCCCATTCGGTCAGGATCCCGTGATCCCAGCCGAAGCTGTTGAACAAGGTGCCCTTCTTGCCGAGCGCGGCCTCCATCTCGCCGAAGAACCTGGCCGCGTCACCGCCGACACTGGTCCCCAGGTTGCCGAGGTTGGTGGCCATGTACAGGCCCTTGGCCTGTTCCGGACCGCCGATGCCCTCGAAGAACGCGCGCGAGATCGACGCCTGCGTCATGGCTATGGGGAAGTCCAGACCGAGCTGGCGGTACTGCTTGAAGATCAGAATCGCCGGCGCACCCGCCGCGGCAACATAGACTAGGTCGGGCTTTGCCGCCCTCAGCTTCGTCAACTGGGTGGTAAAGTTGGTGTCGGCGTTCTGGAATGTCTCGATCGCGACGACCTCGATGCCGGCCTCTCCCGCCAGACGCTCGATCGTCACGGCCTCGGCCTGACCATACCCGTCGGTCGCGTGCATCATCGCGATGCGCTTGAAGCCCTGCTCCTGGGCCCAGAGAACCAGCGCCTTCTGGAAGTCCTGCGTGCCGGCGGCGACCTTGAACAGATAGGGATCCGCCGGGCGGCCGATCTCGTCGACGATGCCGCCGCAGATGATCGGTACCTTGTACTCACCGGCCAGTGGCTTTACGGCGAGAATGGCGCTCGACGCGCTGGCGAGCCAGATGAGATCCGTCTCAGGATCAGAGGCAAAGCGCTTGAAGGCGTTCACCGATCCCACCGACGAGGATTCATCGTCCAGAAGCTCGAACGAGACGGGCCGTCCATCGTAGCCGCCGCGCGCATTCCAGGCCTCAACGTAGACGCGCGCTCCCTCGGCATACTCGGTGCCGAACGGCGCCGCCGGGCCTGACAGCGGGGCGATCATTCCGATCCGGAAAGGCTTGTCGTTCGCGAATGCCGGGCCGGCAAGGCCGGTCAGTGCGGTCGCACCCGTCAGGGCGATGAAGCTCCGGCGGGTCAGGGTGCCGCCAAGGGCAGAGGTCGAACCGATGATCCTGGTATGCGGCATTGTCACCTCCCATCCGCGCTCTCGTGCCTCTGGCGCGGTAGCCGAACGTTAGCGGCGCGCCGGGGGTCGTGCAACCGATTTTGTTCACTTGTACAAAATTTTTGCCCTTGGAGCTAGAGCGAGACGATGTTAAGCATTTGATAAATCGATTGATTTGACTTTGATCCAGCCGATTGGAAGATACTTCGTTCTCAAGTTTGGTCGTTTGACATACGAATTTCCGTCCGTTAGCCTCCCCGCAAACAGCTGCCCGTGTCGTCTGCGGAGCGGCGGGACCAACGGTAGTGACGGCAGGCGCAATGGCGACCATCGAGACCCGGGAGCGAATCATCGCCACGGCTGCGCGCCTGTTCGCGCAATACGGCTTCCACGGCGTCTCGCTGAGGCAGATCGCCAAGGAGGCCGGCATCCAGGCCTCCCTTGCGCAGTATCACTTCAAGACCAAGGAAAGCGTGTTCCGCGCCGTGTTCGAGCGCTGCATCCTGCCGATCAACCATGACCGGCTGAGCCGCCTCGACCGTTGCGAGATGGAGCGGGCTTCCGGCGGGGATGTCGGCCTCGACGACATCATTCGGGCCTTCGTCGAGCCGACCGTCCGCGTCGCCGGGGACAAGAACCCCAGCACGGTCCACTATCCCGAGCTCATCGCCCAGATCCAGAACGAGCCGCAGGAGCACGCCCGGCGCATCTCCCGCGAATTCACCGACCCGATCGCGCGGCAGACCCTCGCGGCGCTCCGCGCCCAGCTTCCGGAACTGGACGAAGGCACCCTCACCTGGTGCTACATGTTCGGCGTCGGCGCGATGATCGCAGCCATCTCGCGGACCGGCAGGGCGAAGCTGCTGTCCGCCGGCGCGAGCGATCCCGACGACATCGAGCGGATCGTTGCCCTGCTCGTTCCGTTCATCACCGGCGGCATCCGCGCGGTGGCCGAGCTGCCGCCGGCGAAATCGTCCGGATCAAAGCCCAGGCCACGCGGACGACGGACCCCGGCGACCGCGGGAACGAAAGCAGCGGCGCGCCCGCGCCGGACCAGGAAGGAACCCGCTGAATGACGCGTCGCATGATCGACCTTTCCGTGGCGCTGGAGGACAAGCCGACCGAGCCGCCGTCGCACCGGCCGACGATCACCTACCGCGGCCATGACGATACCTGGGATGGTTTCCTGCAGTACTTCCCGAAGGCCGATCCGAGCGATATCGTCGACAACAAGGCTTGGGCGTCCGAGCAGATCCTGGTCAATACCCATGCCGGGACCCATATGGACGCGCCCTGGCACTATCACCCGACGATGAACCATCGACTGACCCCGGGCGGCGAGCCCTCCTGGACGATCGACCAGGTGCCGCTCGACTGGTGCTTTCGGCCCGGCGTCAAACTCGATTTCCGGAATCGGCCCGCCGGCTACGTGCTGGGTGCGGAGGATGTCGCCGCGGAACTCGCGCGCATCGGGCACGAGCTGGCGCCGCTCGATATCGTTCTCGTCAACACCCGGGCCGGGGCTCTCTACGGACAGCCGGGCTACTGGCAGTCCCACTGCGGTCTCGGCGCCGAGGCGACATTGCATCTGCTGGAGCGCGGCGTTCGGGTCGTGGGGATCGACGCGTTTTCGTGGGACGCCGCTTTCGAGGCGATCAACGAGCGCTTCGAACGCGACGGCGACCCGTCGATCATCTGGGAGGGCCACAAGGCCGGGCGCGAGATCGGGTATTTCCAGATGGAAAAGCTGATCAACCTGGATCAGCTCCCGCCGACCGGGTTCCAGGTCTGCTGCTTTCCCGTGAAGATCAAGGCCGCCTCCGCCGCCTGGACGCGGGTCGTCGCTATCCTGGACAGCTGAGGCAGGCCATGCGACTGGTCACATTCGAGATTGCCGGGAGCGCGCGCATCGGCGCGCTGATCGACGGCGACCGCGCGATCGTGGATCTTGCCGGCGCCGACGCTGCGCTCGGCGGCGCCAAGGCGGCAACGTTCCGGGACATGCTGTCGCTGATCGACGCCGGCGAAGCAGGTCTCGATGCGGCGCGGGATACCATTGCCTCCGCGCAGGAACGCGCACTTTCGGCGGCGGTACTGGCATCGTCGACGGTGCGGCTGCTCGCCCCGGTCCCGGAACCCCGGCAGATGCGCGACTGTCTCGTCTTCGAGGAACACTACCGGGCGGCGCGCACCAATGGATTGCGGCTGCGGCCGCAGATGCTCGGCCTGTCCGACGTCCCGCTGCCGGTGGCGCCGGACTTCGACATCCCGGATGTCTGGTACGAGCAGCCGATCTACTACAAGGGCAACCGCTTCAGCGTCGTCGGTCATGAGGCTGACGTTGACTGGCCGAGAGGCTGCGGCTGGCTCGACTACGAGCACGAATTCGGCATCTTCATTGGCCGCAAGGGCAAGGACATTCCCGCGTCACGAGCGCGCGCGCACATCTTCGGCTTCACGATCTTCAACGACATGAGCGCGCGGGACTTCCAGTACCGCGAGACGCCGGGCGGCCTCGGACCTGCCAAGGGCAAGGACTTCGACACGGGCAACATCCTCGGCCCCTGCATCGTCACCGCCGACGAGATCGGCGACCCCTACGATCTGACCATGACCTCGCGGATCAACGGCGAGGTCGTCAATGTTGGCCATTCGGGCGGCATGCGCCACAGCTTCGAGCGGATCATCGAGCACGTTTCCGCCAACGAGACCCTGCATCCGGGCGAATTCCTCGGCTCGGGGACAGTGGGCGGGGGGTGCGGGCTGGAGCGAGATTCCTGGCTCCGGCCCGGCGACGTCATCGAACTCGAGGTCAGCGGTATCGGCACCCTGCGCAATCGCGTCGTCGATCCCGGCGGCGTTGGGCCCGTCCGCTAGAGATCCATCGACAGAACAGGGAGGAAGACATGGCCCGCATCCTGTTGCGAGGCGGCCACGTGCTGACCATGGACCGTGGCCTGGGCGATCTTGAGACCGGAGATGTTCTGGTCGATGGAACTCGCATCGCTGCCGTCGGCTGTGGCCTCGAGGTGGACGACGCGGAGATCATCGACGCCTCCGGCATGATCGTCATGCCGGGCTTCGTCGACACCCATCGCCACACCTGGCAGACCCAGCTTCGCGGTGCTGCGTCGGACTGGACGCTGTTCAACTATACGACCCGCATCCGCCTCGGATACAGTTCCTGCTACGAGCCCGACGATGCCTATGTCGGCAACTTCGCCGGAGCGATCGAGGCGATCAACGCCGGCGTGACGACCATCGTCGATCACTCCCACATCATGAATAGTCCGGACCATGCCGACGAGGCCCTGCGGGGTCTGATCGACAGCGGCATCCGTGCAGTGTTCTGTTATGGCCTGTTTCCCAACCCGCGGCAGCACCCGTTTCGCTTCGAGGACTTCGCACCCGGCTGGCGGCTCGACGATGCGCGGCGCATCCGGAAGGACAGACTCCCCGGCGACGACGGCCCGGTCTACATGGGGCTTGCGCCGGCCGAGGTGGAGAAGGTCCCCTTCGAGCAGGCGTGCGCCGAGATCCGCCTCGGCCGCGAACTCCGCGCGCGCAGCATCTCCTGCCACACGGCGATGAGCGGCTACAGCAGCGCCTTCGGCTCACCGCTCGTCACGCGGCTGGCGCAGGAGCGCCTGATCGGACCGGACACGATCTTCGTCCACGGCAATGCGCTGACGCCGCACGAACTCGGCATTATCGCCGACCGCGGAGCGGTGATCTCTTCCACGCCGGAGGTGGAGCTGCAGATGGGCATGGGGCGGTCGGTGGTCGGCAAGGCGCTGCGTGCGGGTGCCCTCGTCGCGCTCGGCGTCGATATCGTATCCAACATTCCGGGCGACATGTTCGGTCCGATGCGGATCGCGCTGCTCGACGAGCGTGCCGACCGCAACGACATCCTCGTCGCCCAGGATCAGGTACCGCGCCGCCTGGCAATGACCTGCCGTGACGTGGTCGAACTGGCGACGATCGGTGGAGCGATCGTGGCCAATCTCGGGTCCGAGATAGGCAGCCTGACGCCCGGCAAGCGCGCCGACATCGCCTGCATCCGCCGTCAGAGCCTCAACATGATGGGCGCCGACGATCCCTATGCCGCCCTTGTCCACTACGCCGACCACACGGATGTCGATACCGTGCTGGTGGACGGAGTTGCCCTCAAGCGCGACGGAAAGCTGGTGCGGGTCCGCGAGGCCGACATCATCTCCCGCACATGGGCGTCGCGTAACGCCATCAACACGCGGTTCCACAAGCTGAACATCGACGACTTCGAGGACTACTACAAAGGCAAGTACAACTTCGGGAATTGAGCGCGGCGGAACCATCGGCCGATGATGGAGCGAAGGTTGGATCTCAGCCTTCTCCCCTCCGCCAATCAGCGCAGCCCATTCCCCCTCGATTGTGCGAAATTGCCGTCGATCACCGTACGGCTGCGCATCCGTTCTTCGGCCCCTCCAGGGCACTGAACAAATCACGGATCGCAAGCTTGAGGCGCTTCACTTCGTCCTGAGCCAAGACCCCACAATGTGCGATCCTGCCCTGCAGCTTGGCGAGTGCTGCCATCACGCGGGATACCGCCGGCTGGATGCTCAGGATTCCGGCAAAGCCGGAGCAGGTCTCGCGGTTGATGTCACCAAGCTGGCCGAATGTGGTGCAGTGACCGCGGCAAAGTAGAAATCGAGCATGGAGTCGAGTGGCGCCGGAT
>JAEYRQ010000077.1 GCA_023435545.1 Pseudomonadota bacterium
GGCCCAGCCCGCTGCCGCGGGCGGTTCGCACAAGGTCACGTCCGGCGAGACGGTCTATTCGCTGGGCCGGAAGTACAACGTGCGTCCGGGCGACATCATCGCGGCCAACAACCTGCAGGCGCCCTACGGGCTGAAGATCGGTCAGACGGTGCGTATCCCCGGCACATCGACGGTCGCCTCCGCGCCGGCGCCGCAGACCACCGCCTCGGTGGCCCAGCCGGCAGCTAGCGAGCCGCGTGCGATCGACCCGGCCATCGCATCTGCGCCTGCAGCTCCTCCGGTCGCCAAGACCGGGATCGATTCCAGCGAATTGCCGGCGCCCGGCGCGCAGCCGCAGCAGGCGGCCTATGCCGCGCCGGCGGACGCCAGCGATGCCGCGGCCGACAAGCGGGCGGGCATCCCCGAACCCGCGGCGCTCTCGGCGGGGAGCTTCCGCTGGCCGGCGCGCGGACGGATCATCTCCTCGTTCGGCGACAAGGCCGACGGCGGCAAGAACGACGGCATCAACATCTCGGTCCCCGAGGGAACCTCCGTCAGGGCCGCAGAGAACGGCGTCGTCGCCTATGCCGGGAACGAACTCAAGGGTTACGGCAATCTGGTGCTCATCCGCCATTCGGATGACTGGGTGACGGCCTACGCGCACAACAGCGACCTGATGGTGAAGCGGGGCGATGTCGTTACGCGCGGTCAGGTGATCGCCAAGGCCGGTCAGTCCGGCTCGGTGCAGACCCCGCAGATCCACTTCGAGCTGCGCAAGGGCTCCACGCCGGTGGATCCGCTGAAGCATCTGGCGGGGGATTGATCCCGCCGGTCCAATTGAAGCTCGAGAACAGAACTTGCAGGCCCGGACCTGGTCCGGGCCTGTTTCATTTGCGGGCGGTCAGCGACCCGACGACGGCTCCAGTCGCTGCCCCATGCGGCCTGCGAGATCCTGGATGAACTGCCAGGCGACGCGGCCGGAGCGGCTGCCGCGCGTGGTCGCCCATTCCAGTGCCTCGCGCTCGATCTCCTCGCTGCCGGCCTGGAGCCCGAAGTGGCGGGCATAGCCACGGACCATTTCGAGGTAGTCGTCCTGGCTGCACCTGTGGAAGCCGAGCCAGAGGCCGAAGCGGTCGGACAGCGAGACCTTCTCCTCGACCGCCTCGGACGGATTGATGGCGGTGGACCGCTCGTTCTCCATCATGTCGCGCGGCAGCAGGTGGCGCCGGTTCGAGGTGGCGTAGAACAGGGTGTTGTCGGGGCGCCCCTCGATGCCGCCCTCGAGCGCTGCCTTCAGGGACTTGTAGGACGTATCATCGAAATCGAAGGACAGATCGTCGCAGAAGATCAGGAACCGGAATTCACTGGTGCGCGCGAGCGCCATGAGGTCCGGCAGGGTCTCGATATCCTCCCGGTGGATCTCGACGAGCTTCAACGGATGGATGCCGTCGTGGCCGAGACGGTCGTTCACGTCGGCGTGGGCGGCCTTGATCAGCGAGCTCTTTCCCATGCCGCGCGCGCCCCACAGCAGCGCGTTGTTGGCGGGCAATCCCCGGGCGAAGCGCTCGGTGTTCTCCACCAGAGTGTCGCGGGCGCGGTCGATGCCGCGCAGCAGCACCATGTCCACCCGGTTGACGGCGGGAACCGCGATCAGCCCGGGCGGGGAGGGTCGCCAGACGAAGGCGTCGGCGCAGGCGACATCGGCGGCGGGCGGGAGCGGCGGGGCAAGTCGCTCCAGGCTGTCGGCGATTCGGCTGAGCAGGGCCTCCAGTCGATCCTCGTTCTTCGCCACGTTCGCGTCTCCCTCCGCCCGGAGGCCGTTATTGCCCCGGTTGCCGGGCGCGGACGGTAGCCACGCGGCCCCCGGGGGTCAATCTGGACCGACGCGGGGCGCCATGCGAGTCTGCCGGTTTGCAAAGCCCGGCCGCGTCGCTATATTCCGCCCGCTCGCGCCGCCCGCACCCTGCGGACGGCGCACTACCAGTTTTGCCTGGCGCGACGACCCGCCGGGCATCAGGGGAAGATCGGGAGGACAGAATGTTCGTGACGCCAGCCTTCGCTCAATCGCCGACGGGCGGAGGGGGCGACTTCCTGATCTCGCTCCTGCCCTTCGTGCTGATCTTCGTGGTGCTGTACTTCCTGATCCTCAGGCCGCAGCAGCGTCGGATGAAGCAGCAGCAGGAGATGATCGGCTCGCTCCGGCGAGGCGACACCATCGTCACCGCGGGCGGGCTGATCGGCAAGATCTCCAAGGTGATCGACGAGCGCGAGATCCAGGTGGAGCTCGCCGAGGGCATCCGCGTTCGCGTCTCCCGGCAGATGGTGGCCGAGGTCCGCGCCAAGGGCGAACCGGTCAAGGACGAAGGCTAGTCCGGCGCCAGCCGGCCGACAGCGCACCGCCACATGCTTCATTTCTCCCGCTGGAACGTCATCCTCATTCTCGGCGTCTGCCTCGTCGGGATCCTCGCCTGCATTCCGAACTTCTTTTCCAAGGAGCAGGCGGAATCCTGGCCGGACTGGATTCCGCATCGGCAACTCGTGCTCGGCCTCGACCTGCAGGGCGGATCGCACATCCTGCTTGCGGTCGACGCGGATGCGGTCCTCGCCGACCGTCTCAATGCCTTGCGCGACGACGTGCGCCAAATCCTGCGCGACCGCCGGATCGGCTATACCGGGCTGACCGGACAGGGCCGGAGCGTCCAGGTCCGCATCCGCGAGCCCGGGCAGACCGAGGACGCGATGCGTGCGCTGCGCGACCTGTCGGAGCCGATCGGGACGATGCTCGGTGGAACCTCCGGCCGCACGGTGGAGATCGCCAGCGGCGGCGAGGGTCTGATTGCGCTGACGCTGACCGAGGAAGGCATCACCCAGCGCATCAATGCCGCGGTGACGCAATCGATCGAGATCGTGCGGCGGCGCATCGACGAACTCGGCACCACCGAGCCGACGATCCAGCGCCAGGGTCCGGACCGGATTCTGGTCCAGGTCCCAGGGCTCGACGACCCGGCACGCCTGAAGGCGCTGATCGGCCAGACCGCTCAACTCACCTTCCGCATGGTCGACCTCTCGATGCCGGCCATCGAGGCGCTCAACGGGCGGCCACCGACCGAATCGGAGATCCTCTATTCTCGTGACGACCCGCCCGCGCCGTACCTGATCGAGCGCAGGGTGATGGTCTCGGGAGAGGACCTGGTCGATGCGCAACCCGGCTTCGACCAGCGCACGAACGAGCCGATCGTTTCGTTCCGGTTCAATACCAATGGCGGGCGGCGCTTCGCGGTCGCCACCCAGCAGAACGTCGGCCGGCCGTTCGCGATCATCCTCGATGGCGAGGTGATCAGCGCCCCGGTCATTCGCGAGCCGCTCCTCGGCGGCTCCGGCCAGATCAGCGGCACCTTCACGGTCGAGGAGGCGAACGATCTCGCCATCCTGCTCAGGGCCGGCGCGCTGCCGGCGCCGCTGACGATCCTCGAGGAGCGCACCGTCGGCCCTGGCCTCGGCGCGGATTCGATCGCGGCCGGACAGGTCGCCGCGATCATTGGAACGGTCGCGGTCGTGTTGTTCATGTTCTGGGTCTACGGGCTGCTGGGCCTGTTCGCGGATGTCGCGCTCGCCGTCAACATCGCGCTGATCATCGGCGTATTGTCGATGCTCGGGGCCACGCTGACGCTTCCGGGCATAGCGGGAATCGTGCTCACCATCGGCATGGCGGTCGACGCCAACGTGCTGATCTATGAGCGCATCCGGGAGGAACAGAAGGCCGGAAAGAGCGCGATAGCCTCCATCGATTCAGGCTACAGACGGGCGCTGGGCACCATCATGGATGCCAACATCACGACCTTAATCGCCGCCGTGATCCTGTTCTACCTCGGCTCGGGGCCGATCCGTGGCTTCGCGGTGACGCTCGCGATTGGCATCCTGACCACGGTCTTCACGGCATTTCTGTTCAACAGGCTGATCGTCGCCGAATGGGTCCGCTTGCGGCGCCCTTCGGCGGTGCCGATCTGAGCGGACGACGAGGAACATACAGTGCGGCTTCTTCGCCTGGTCCCGGACGATACCCACATCCACTTCATGCAGCTGCGGCGGTACACGATGCCGCTGTCGGCGGCGCTGTCGGTCCTGTCCATTGTCCTGTTTCTGTTCGTCGGTCTCAATTTCGGCATCGACTTCCGCGGCGGCTCTCTGATCGAGGTGCAGACCAAGGACGGACCCGCGGACATCGCACAGATGCGAACGACCCTGTCGGGCCTCGGGATCGGGGACGTGCAGATCCAGGAGTTCGGGGCGCCGAACGACGTGCTGATCCGGGTCGTCGAGCAGGAGGGCGGCGAACTCGCCCAGCAGGCGGTGATCACCAAGGTGCGCGAGGCGCTTGGCGATGCCGTCGAATACCGGCGTGTCGAGATCGTCGGGCCGACGGTGAGCGCGGAACTCGCACGCTCTGGCACGATCGCCGTGGTCGTGGCGATCATCGCCATTCTGATCTACATCTGGTTCCGCTTCGAATGG
>JAEYRQ010000224.1 GCA_023435545.1 Pseudomonadota bacterium
CTGCGCCACCGTATCGGACAGGCGCGGGGACACCATCGGTTCGGCTGGGCGTGGCACCGGGCGCGGGGCTTCGGCGGCGCGGGGCAGCGGGCGTACCGGTTCGGGTTCGGCAGGCCGCGCGCGCTCGGAAACCGCGGCGGCATATCCGGCCGCCCCGATCGCCGCCTCCACGACGACGTCGGTTGGTCCGCCGATCAGGATCAGATGCTCGACATTGTCCCGGCGCACCAGGATCAGGCGGCGCTTGGCGTCGACCGGCGTGGCGTCGACCACCGCGAGACGATCCTGGCGCGCGCGCAGGCCGCCGCGAAAAGCGACACGCCCGCCGGCGACCGTTCGAATCACCCATGCTGTGAAGGAGATCAGCAGCAGAACGAAGACGAAGGCGATGATGAACTTCGCCGATGTGTTGAGGGTCACCCCCAACATCCCCTCCAGCCATTCCATCGTACTCGCCTCCTGTCCGCCCTACTACGCCGCAATCCTTAACACGCCTCGGCAAAACTTGCCGGGCGCAAGGCTAACAAATCGTTAACGCACGCCGCCAGAGCCCCCGCTCTCGCCACGAGAAACGCCTTCGCCATGATTAGCGAAGAGTTAACGCGCTTAACCGATCATTAACCACGCGATCGGCAATCTGTGCCTACTGCGTCGGCAGCGCAAGCCCCGATACGACGATCGGGCACCGGCCAGGCGAAGGAGGCGGGAGCATTGCTCTCCGATATCGGCCTTTTCTCGGCAATCAAGAACCGCATGCACTGGCTGCAGACCCGGCAGGGTGTGCTCGCCGAGAACGTGGCCAATTCGGATACCCCGGGCTACAGGGCGCGCGACCTCGACGCGTTCGAGATCCCGCAGCGAAGCTCGGTGCCGAAGCCCGGCCAGCTCGTGCCGATGCGCACCGATCCGGCGCATCTCGTGGCGGCCGGCGACGACCCGCGCTGGCGCCACGAGAAGGTCTCCACCTTCGAGGTGAGGCCGACCGGGAATTCGGTCGTCCTGGAAGAGGAGATGATGAAGGTGACGCAAACCCACCTCGACTACCAGCTGGCGACGAGCCTCTACACGCGCAGTGTCGGCCTGCTGAAGACCGCGCTCGGCCGGCGCGCCTGAGGAGCAGGATCATGGACCTCATAAAGAGCATGAAGATCGCCGCCTCGGGGCTTCGCGCCCAGTCGGGGCGGATGCGGGTGATCTCCGAGAACCTGGCGAACGCCAACTCCACGGCGCTGGATCCCGGCGGCGATCCCTACCGCCGGCAGATCCCGAGCTTCAAGTCCACGTTCGACAGCGAACTGCGGGCCAACATCGTCGAACCCGGCCGCACGCGGCTCGACGGCAGTGAGTTCACGGTCCGCTACGAGCCCGGCCACCCGGCGGCCGACGAGAAGGGCTACGTCAAGCTGCCCAACGTCAACACGCTGGTGGAGATGACCGACATGCGCGAGGCCCAGCGAAGCTACGAGGCCAACCTGAACGTGGTCCGGTCGGCCCGCAGCATGCTGATGCGCACCCTCGACATCCTGAGGGCCTGAGAGCCCCGTTTGACAGCCTGAACCGGAGACTGGACATGACCCCAGCGATCGCCGCCAAAGCCTATTCCGCCGCCGCCGACATGGCCCGCGCCGGCAGCCCCGCCGAGGTCGCCAAGACCGGGGCTGAATTCGAGTTCGGCGCGATGCTCGCCGACCAGCTCGCGGGTCTGTCGACACAGAGTCACCCAACCGAGCAAACGGGCATGGGCGCGCTCGTCGGCAGCGCCGACGCCGTCAGCCTGGTGACCGCCATCTCGGAGACCGAGCTCGCCCTGGAAACGATGATCTCGGTCCGCGACAAGGTCATCGCGGCCTATGAGGAGATCATGAGGATGCCGATCTGAGGCTGAGTCCTTAGGCTGGGGGCGCGAGCGATGGCCGGACCGGAAGTGCTCGATATCGCGCGCGACGCGATCTGGACGCTGATCAAGGTCTCGGCGCCGCTGATGCTCGTCGGCCTGGGTGTCGGCCTGGTCGTGGCGCTGTTCCAGGCGCTGACCCAGATCCAGGAGATGACGCTGGTCTTCGTGCCGAAGATCATCGCCATGTTCCTTGCGCTGATCGTGGCCCTGCCCTTCATGAGCGAGGCGCTGAACAGCTTCATGCTGAGGCTCGCCGAGCGCATGGCGGCGGGCTAGCCGCGTCCCGGGGCAGGAGCGATGCAGATCGACATGCTGCCCGCGCTGGCGATGGCCTACATGCTGATCTTCGCCAGGGTCGGCACGATGCTGATGCTGATGCCCGCTCTCGGCGAGTCCTCCTTCCCGGTGCGCCTGCGGCTGGTGTTCGCGCTGGGCCTGGCGCTGGTCCTCTACCCCGTCGTCGCCGACCTGTATCCGCCCGTTCCCGCGACATTCGGCGGCCTGCTGACTCTGCTGTTCATCGAACTGGCGATCGGCTTCATGGTCGGCCTCATCACCCGCTTCATCACCGTCTGCTCCCAGGGCGCCGGCTCGACGATCGCCTACCAGATCGGCCTCGGTTTCGCCCAGAACGTCGACCCGACGCAGGGCATCCAGGCTGCGCTGTTCACCAGCTTCCTGTCGATGCTCGGCATCATGCTGATCTTCGCGACCGACCTGCACTACCTGCTGCTGGCGGCGATCCGCGACAGCTACACGCTGTTCGCGCCGGGCGGTGTGCTGCCGACCGGCGACGCCGCGCGGCTGGCGATCGCGGCGCTGTCGGGCGCCTTCCGCATCGGACTGCAGATGGCCGCGCCCTTCATCGTCTTCGGACTGATCTTCTATCTGGGGCTTGGCGTGCTCTCGAGGCTGATGCCGCAGATCCAGATCTTCTTCCTCGCCATGCCCGCCAACATCATGCTCGGCTTCCTGATGCTGGTGATGCTGATCGGCGGCATGATGGCCTGGTTCCTCGGCTACGTCGAAGGCTCACTCGAGCCGCTGATCGTGCGGTAGGCACCGATCATGGCCGAGCACGACGACGCCGAGAAATCAGAAGACCCCACCCAGCGAAAGCTAGAGGAGGCCCACAAGCGAGGCGACGTCGCCAAGAGCCAGGAGATCAACACCTGGTTCGTTCTCTCGGGCGCAACCTTGGTGATCCTCGCCTTCGCCCAGGGCATGGCTGGCACGCTGTCGGGCTATTTCGGCGTGATGCTGGGAAACCTCGGCGAGATCAGCCTCGAGGCGGCCGACACGCGGGGACTGTTCGTCAACGTCATCCTCGCAACGGTCGCGGCGATCGGCATTCCCCTGGCAGTGCTCGCAGCCGCCGCGCTGGCCGGCAACCTGATCCAGCACAATCTGGTCTGGTCGCTGCATCCGGTGACGCCGAAGCTGTCCAAGATCTCGCCGCTGGCCGGTCTCAAGCGGCTGTTCTCCGCGCAGAGCCTCGTCAACTTCCTCAAGGGCCTGTTCAAGCTCGCCATCGTTTCGGCTGTGATGTTCTTCATCGTCTGGCCCGATCGCGACCGGCTCGACACCCTGATGACGCTCGACCCGGCGGCGCTGCTCACCGTCGTCCAGTCGCTGTCGCTGAAGCTGCTCGCCGGTGTGATCGCGGTGATGACCGTGGTGGCTGGCCTCGATTTCGCCTGGCAGCGCCACTCCTGGTACAAGCGCCAGCGCATGTCGCTCCGCGAGATCAAGGACGAGTACAAGCAGG
>JAEYRQ010000233.1 GCA_023435545.1 Pseudomonadota bacterium
CATCAGGGGAGGACAGAGATGAGCGAAGCGGTTCATGGCGAGATCGCGGCGCAGCTTGCGGCAGCGCGCCGGGACGGGAAGAGGATCGCCGTTCCGGCATCGGGATGGCCTCCGTCGGATGTGGCGACTGCGGAGCGGATCCGCGACCTCGCCACCGCGGCGATGGGCGAGCCGGTCGCCGGCTGGAAGATCGGCGCGACCAGTCCCGAGGCGCAGGCCATCATCGGCTGTGACGGCCCCTTCTACGGGCCGATGTTCGCCTTCCAGATGGCCGAGTCGGGCCAGATGTCCGGGACGAGCGCCGCGCTCGCCGCGCCTCCCGGCCTGCTCGGCGTCGAGTGCGAATTCGCCTTCCGCATCGCGGAGGATCAGCCCGCCGGCCGCGGCGGCTGGGATCGGCACACCATCGCCGCGCTAGTGAGAAGCTGCCATCCCGCGCTGGAGATCATCGCCCGGCGCACCGAAGGGAGCGGGTTTCCCGGCTTTACTCCGGCGGTCGCCGATTTTGCGCTCAACGCCGGCTTCGTCCACGGTCCAGCCATCGGGGGCTGGCGGGACGCCGATCTTGCGGCAGCCGAGGTGCTGGGCTTCGTCGACGGGGCTCAGACCAATGCCGGCTTCGGCCGCAACGTGCTCGGCCACCCGCTCGAGGCGCTGGCGTGGCTCGCCAACGCGCTCGCCGATCGTGGGGGCGGCCTTGCCGCCGGGCAGTGGGTCTCGACTGGAACCTGCCTCGGCGTCGTGCCGGGCATGCCGGGTTCAGTCGTTTCGGGCGATTTCGGCCCACTCGGTGCGGTGTCGGTCCAGCTCACCTGATGAGAAGCCCTGCGCGTCAAGCGAGGCGTTAAGCGAAAGGCAACCGCCTGGATGCTGCTCTTCCCTGGTGAACAGAGTGGCCACGAGGGAAGCCGCCATGCGCGCCGTATCGATTGCCGGCCTCGCCCTCCTCGCCTTCGCCGCCACGGCGCCGGAGGCGCAGGCGAAGACGCTGCGCTTCTCGGGTCACGATTTCATCGTGCGGCCGGCGGGCGTGGGCGGTCCGGGTCCCAACTCCTGGTCGCCACGCAATGCCTGGGTCGACGAGCAGGGTCGTCTCCACCTGAAGCTCTCCCGACGGGGCGGCAAGTGGTACGCCGCCGAGGTCTACACGAAGCAGCGGCTCGGCTTCGGCCGCTACGAGTTCCGCATCGAGACCAATCTCGACCGGCTCGACCGCAACGCCGTGCTGGGTCTGTTTCACTATCCCACGGCCGATGTCGGAGACGATGCCACCAAAGAGATCGACATCGAGTTCGCGCGCTGGGGCAAGCGTACGGGGCCGGTCGGCAATTATACCGTCTGGCCGGTCGATGAGGGACTGGACTACACGACGCGCCGGTTCCGCATGCCCGCGAACGCCCTGCGGACGACACACGTCTATGTCTGGGGGCGCAACCACGTGACCTTCACCTCGTCGCGCGGTCACCGGTCCGGCTCGGGGCAGAGGATCGCGCGGTGGCGTTACGCGCCCACCGATGCCGCCGCCCGAATCTCGCGCCAGCCGATGCCGCTGCACATCAATCTCTGGGGCCATCGCGGCAATCCGCCGTCGGACGGCGAGGACATCGAGGTCATCATTTCGTCGTTCCGGTTTACGCGGCAATGACAGTGGCTCGCACGCCCGGGCCGGCTGCCCGGGCTATGGCCAAGCCACTCGCCAGTTGCATGGCTGACCTTCGCCAAACGACTGGAAAGGTCGCCGGGCTTCCCTTATATTGGTTTTGAACATAAGCCCCGGACCCGGGATCAACCGTCCGGGATTTTTTCGGGGATGGATTATACTCGTAATGAGTATAAGGAGGCGCGGAATGACCAGGACGGCAGCACACTTCCAGGCTTCGAATGTCCGCCACGGCAGCGACGCCGCAACGCGATTCGGAACTCTGCCAATGCCCTCGCTCGAGTATACCGACGAGATCGCCCGGGCGGCCGCACCGCTCTATGCGCGCGTCGCCTCGGTCATCCCGTCGGTCGAGTGGCCGTTCCACGCGCCCTATGTGCACGCGATCAACGCGCTGAAGGCCGAGCGCAACGCCGTGATCCTGGCGCACAACTACATGACGCCGGAGATCTTCCACTGCGTCGCCGACGTGGTGGGCGATTCCCTTCAGCTCGCAATCGAGGCGACGAAGACAGACGCCGACGTGATCGTCCAGTGCGGCGTCCACTTCATGGCGGAGACGTCGAAGCTGCTCAATCCGGACAAGACGGTGCTGATCCCGGACATGGACGCCGGCTGCTCGCTGGCGGCCTCCATCACCGGCGCGGATGTGCGCGCGCTGCGCGAGGCCTATCCCGGCGTGCCGGTGGTCGCCTATGTCAACACCTCGGCCGACGTGAAGGCCGAGGTCGACATCTGCTGCACCTCCTCGAACGCCGTGCAGGTGGTCGAGTCGCTCGGCGTGCCGCGGGTGATCTTCCTCCCCGATGAGTATCTGGCGAAGTACGTCCAGACCCAGACCGATGTCGAGATCATCGCCTGGAAGGGCCACTGCGAGGTGCACGAGCGCTTCACCGGCGAGGAGCTCGCCGCCTACCGCGCGGCCGATCCGTCGATCCGCATCATCGCCCATCCCGAGTGCCCGCCGGACGTGCTCGCCGAAGCCGACTTCACCGGTTCGACCGCGAAGATGATCGACTGGGTGAAGCGCGAGCATCCCGAGCGCGTCGTCATGGTGACCGAGTGCTCGATGGCCGACAATGTCGCTGCCGAGACGCCGGGCGTGAAGTTCGTCAGGCCCTGCAACCTCTGCCCGCACATGAAGCGGATCACCCTGCCGAAGATCCTCGACTCGCTGGTCAACATGGCTGACGAGGTGGTCATCGACCCGGCCATCGCCGCGAAGGCCCGCCGCTCGGTGGAGCGGATGATCAACCTGAAGAGCTAGATCCTCACACCGCATCGAGCGGGAAGCGTCCGATGGACATCTACCACGGCTTCGTGTCCCTGAAGCCTGGCGAATCCGACATGGAATTCGCCGAGAACCTGCGTACCTATCTCGACCGGCTGAAGGCCGACGATCTGATCGCCGGATGGCGCCTGATGCGACGCAAGCTCGGCCTGGGACCGAAGGAGCTCAAGGAGTTCCACATCATGATCGAGGTCGAGGACCTGGCGCAGCTCGATCGTGCGTTCGGTCTCGTGGCGACACGTTCCGCCGGCATTGAGGCGGTACATCACGCCGTCAACAGCATGGTCGCTGAGGCGACTTTTGCCCTCTATCGCGATTTTCCCGATTCCGTCCGGGTGCGCGGTGAGGAACGCTTCTAGGCGCCACCGATGCAGGATGGTCACCTCCATGAGCCCTTCGCCGCCTCCGACGACGTCGTCATCGTCGGCGGCGGGCTCGCCGGGTTGTTCTGCGCGCTGAAGCTCAGCCCCCGGCGGGTGACGCTGATCACGGCCGCGCCGATCGGCGAAGGCGCGTCGTCTGCCTGGGCGCAGGGCGGCATCGCCGCGGCCGTCTCGGAGGGCGATACCCCGGAGAAGCACACCGCCGACACCATCGCCGCCGGGGCGGGCCTGGTCGACGAGCGCATCGCGCTGTCGATGACGCGCGAGGGCCCGGAGCGGGTCCGCGACCTGCTCGCCTATGGCGTCCCCTTCGATCGTGACCTCGAGGGCCATCTGGTGCTGTCGCGGGAGGCCGCTCACGGCGAGCGCAGGGTGGTGCGCGTGCGCGGCGATCTCGCCGGCAAGGAGATCATGGCCGCCCTCGTCACCGCCGTCCGCAAGACGCCCTCGATCAGGCTGATCGAGGGCTATACGGCCGAGGAGCTGA
>JAEYRQ010000236.1 GCA_023435545.1 Pseudomonadota bacterium
CCTCCCTCGTGGCGACCCCGGCGCGGCCCCGACTTTCTTTCCAACATCACAGTGAGCCGCCCCCGGCAGCCCGGTCATCGGGACCGGGGTTTCTAGAAACCGAAGTCCAGCTGCAGGAGAGACGGCAGAAACCCCAGCCGCCGCGCGTGTCCGCGAAAGTGCCAGCTCACGCGGACGAGGCGGCCGTTCTGCCATCGGGGATAGCTCCCGACATACTGGTCCTTCGGCCCCCCGCTGCCTTTCGACATGGCGGGCCTCCTCGTGCCAGGCGGGCATACACCCCGCCGCGCGGTCCTCGGTACGCGGGACCCCGCACGTGTGCGCCCGGCGCGGACGCCGGTGGCATCGGGAGAGCCGGGGGCGGCTCACGCAACAGTCTAGGCGAGTCGGGTCTTTCGGGTCCCGGTCGGGCCGGTCGGCCCTCCTCGCCTCTTGAGCTCCCGGCGGGCTCTGCCGTCTTGCCCGCCGGGAGGCGTCGTCTGGAATCGACGCGTATCCCCCCGGTTGGACTGACTTGGCCGGCGGCCGCCCGTGTCCACCTTCGGGCGGTCGCCGGTCGTTCTTTGCAGGGGAAGGCCGGGGGCGTGTCGTCATGAACACAGCCTCTCAGATCGCGGGTGAAGCGCGATTCGCAAAAGGCGAAGCGCGATTCGCACGCGGAAATTCGAAGAAAAACATGGCCTTGCTGGCCGTCTGCGCGGCCGCGCGGCGGCTGTGGCCGGTGAAGACGGCGCACTGGCTTGCGGCGGCGGCGGGCACCAGCGTGCGCGCGGCGCAGCTGACGCTGGCCGAGAGCACCGAGCCGAACGGAGCGACGCTGGCGCGGCTCCTGCGCTCGGATGCCGGCTTCGCGCTTCTGGAAGAGATCATGGATTCCGAATACGGCGCGCCGCCGGCCTGGTGGGCGGACGTCCAGGCGGGCGCGCGGATGGTCGAGCTCGAACGCCGCGCGGCCGCGAACCGCGCCGAGATCGAGGCACTGAGGAGGCAGATCGATGCGGACTCCGGATCATAGACACGCGCCGGCGCGCCCTCTGCCGATGAAGGAACAGCCGCTGCTGCCGCGCCTGCTCTTGCGGCTGGCCGAGATCGCCCAGTCCGGCGCCGAGGCGCTGCGCCGGGTCGCCGGGCGGCGGCTGGTGACGCGGCGTGCGGCACGGGGGCGGGGGAGGGGCGCGAGATGAGCATCATGGCCGACGCGATCATCAGGTCACCGCTGAGGGCGTCGATCCCGGAAATCGATCGCATCGCGCGGCTGCTGGAAGCGCCGTGGGAGGGCAACCACGTTCCCGCGCCGCATCCGGCGATCGGCGAGGTCTGGGCGAACGAGGCCGAGGGCAAGGCGGCGGTCTACGAGTTTGATGAGCACAGTGCGCAGGCGGCCTTTGCCCTGATGGAGCAGGGGCGTCGCCGCATGTGGGTGCTGCAAAATTGCAGGGCGCCGCACTCGGTGATGTTTCTCGACTTTCCCAACGGCCGATTGGGCGCAGCCCGATATGCGATCTTGGTTGAAGGCGACCGAGATGAGTTTGTCTACACCGTCTTCCTTGTGTTGGCAGGGTCCAAGTCTGCTCTGCCGCTCGTCCAGGCGCACGGTAGTTTTGACGGTTTGGGTTCGTTGCTGCTACATCAGAACTATCATAGAAAATGCCTTTACTTTCGTATCGGTGGAAGATCTACACGCGAACTGGTTGACTTAGAAACCGCCAGTTTCCTTGAGCGTTTCATTGCGGCGGCATGGATGTTCCTCGGCATCGAGGGCGCTACCGTCTCCGACCGCGTGGTCACCCGCGCCGGGCGGCTGGCGGCGCGGCGCAGCCGCAAGGTCTCCGGGCTCCATTCCTTCAACCGGGTGCGGCTCAACTGCCCCGGCCCCGAACTGACCCGGCGCAGCACCCACTTCTCCGAGGGCAAGCGCGGCGTCCGCTACCATGACGTGCGCGGCCACTGGCGCGAGCAGGAGGACGCGGGTCGCAAGGTGCTGCGCTGGATCGCCGCCTACTGGCGCGGCCAGAAGCGCCTCGGCGTGGTCATGAAGTCGCGCCGTGTCGTGCTGAAGCATGACCGCCCGGCGCCGGAGATGCGGCCATGACCGCCCCCTCGATCAACTGGGAGCGGCTCGGCCGCCTCGCCAGGCGGAAGCTCGACCGGCCGGCGGGGCCGCTCGGAGGAGCGGCGCTGCGTTCGGAGACCGGGCTCGCCAAGGGCCATGTCGACGCGCTGGCGCGCGGCGGCAAGATGCCGGCGCTGGCTTATCTGAGGGCGTGCGACTTCATCGGGGTGGACCCCGTCACCTTGAAGCCTCTTTCTTCATCTCCCGGTCCGGCGGAGCCTGTCCTTGGGCTCGCCTCCGGCGAGACCCGAGGGCCGTCCTCGCCTCTTGGCGGCACCGACACCGCCGTCACCCCTCACCCCGGCCCTCTCCCGCAAGGGGAGAGGGGGCGCGCCGGCGCCGTCGCGGCCATTCCCCCGCTCGGCGAGGAGATCCTGTGGGATTTCCTCGGCCTCGCCGTCATGGGGGCGCGGCTGTCGCGCGGGCAGACGGTGGAACAGGCGGCGCGGGCCGCACGCGTCTCGACGGCGACGCTGTCGCGCGCCAGCCATGGCCGGAAGGTGGATGCGCAGGCCCTGCTGCGGCTCGCCGCCTGGCTGGGCCGGCATCCGCACGAGCTGACCGCCCGGGCAGGGACCTCCGCCGCGCCGTCCGAGCCGATCGGCGCGTTCGGCCGCGACGACGCGATCGAGGAGCTGCAGCGCTCCAACGCGATCGCCGGGCGGATGGAGGTGGCCGCGGTCCCCACCCCGGCCCTCCGGGCCGATCCCCGGATCGAGTCCGGGGACGATGCCCGCCCTGCAGGGGAGGGGCTGGCGGATGCTGGCTCCAATGAAATCAAGGCCTTACAGTGCGGGTTCCCCGTGAAACATTCGGATGTTTCATGCGGCGAGGATGCCAACACGCCTCACGACACCGCCGCCGAATACACGCTCGCCGTGGCCGCGATCCGGGAGATGAAGGTGCGCGCCGGGGAGGCTGCGCCGAACCCGGACCGGCCGGAGGAAGCGCGCTGGGCGGCCGAAGGGCCGGTGCCGGTGACGGATCTGGAGACGGGGAGGGCCGGGGGATGACGAGTCTCCTGTTCCCTGATCTCGCCGAGGCCCGCGACAGCGGGGCGGGGCGGCTGGCGCCGGACTGGCGGCCGGGGGTGGCAGGCGCCGACTGGCCGTGGGGCGACCTGGCGCCCGGCGCCTATGACGTGATCGTCGCCGACCCGCCGTGGAACTTCGGCCTCTGGTCGCAGAGGGGCGAGGGCAAGAGCGCGCAGGCGCACTATGCCTGCCAGGGGCTCGATTGGATCAAGGCGTTGCCGGTGCGCCTGCTGGCGCGCCCGAATGCGCTGCTGTTGCTGTGGGGCATCTGGCCGATGCTGGCGACCGGCGACGTGATCGATGTGGCGCGGGCCTGGGGGTTCGTGCCGGTGTCCGGCGGATCGTGGGCGAAGCGCTACCGTTCAGGAAAGCTGCGCTGGGGCACCGGGTATGTGATCCGCTCCACCGCCGAGCCGTTCCTGATCGCGGTCGACGAGACGTCCGCGCCGTTCCTGGTGGCGCGCATCGGCGAGCCGGATGGCTGTCCCTCGCTGTCCTGCCATGTCGACGGTCTCGCCCGCGAGCACTCGCGCAAGCCCGACGAGTTCTATTCGGCGCTGGTCAAGGCGACGCCGGGGCGCCGGCGCTGCGACCTGTTCAACCGCGAGCCGCGCGCCGGTTTTGACGTCTGGGGCGACGAGACGGGGAAGTTAGGATGACCAATCGAGCGATGCGGCAGGCGAAGCGGCGGGCGGCGCGGAAGGGGACCGGGGCGTCGATCGTGCACGCGATCCGCGCCCGGCGCGCGGCCCGAAAGCTGCAGAGGGCGGGCGCCGTCTCGCCTCTTGCCGCCGGGGCGCCCATGCCCGCCGACAGCGCGGCCACGGGACGGCTGACGCTGGTGATCGGCCGCGACGCCTATGCCGAGCTGAAGCCCGCGGCGAAGGCCGAGGGGATGACGCCGGCGGGCCTCGCCGGGCGGATGCTGAGGGAGTGCCTGGCGTGACCACGATCTTCCGCACACGGCCCGCCGGCTGGCGGGAGCGGCTGGCGCTCCGGCTGATCGGGACGACGCCCGTCGTCGCCAACGTGGTGATCGGGCCGGACTACACGAGCCTCGGCACCGAGGACGGCCGCCAGATCCTGGCGCACCGGATGGTGTTCGACGTGTCCGATTTCGAGCGGCAGATCGCCGCCGTCGGCTCCGGGGAGGGGGAGATCATCCATGCGTGATCGTGACTTGCGGCTGACGATGCTCGCCATCGCGATCCTGATCGCGGTCTCGATCGCCGGCGTGCTCGCCCGGATGGCCGTCGCAGCCGCGCACGACTGGTATCCGCGCGATTGCCGCTCCGGCTGCGACTGCCGGCCTGTGGCGGACACGGACGTCCGGGTGACGGCCGGCGGCTGGCTGGTGGTGGCGACGGGCGAGGTGATCGCCTTTCACGACACGAAGCTGCGGCAGAGCCGGGATGGCCAGTTCCATCGCTGCTCGCCGAGATTCTGCAAGGCCGGCTCGGCGGACCGGACGATCTGCCTGTTCACGCCGGGGATGGGGTCATGAGCCGCCTCATCCCCCTCCGCTTCACGCCCGAGGACGCCGACAGGGCGCATGCCGAATGGGGCTGCAACTGCGGCCCCGGCGCGATCGCCGCGATCTGCGGCCTGTCGCTCGACGAGCTGCGTCCCCATCTCGGCGACTTCGAGGCCAAGCGCTACACCAACCCGACGCTGATGTGGGCGATCCTGCGCAGCCTCGGGGTCGACTTCTCCTATCGCGGCGGCGATCTCGGCCGGGGCAGCTGGCCCGCCTATGGCCTCGCCCGGATCCAGTGGGAGGGGCCGTGGACGGCCCCGGGCGTGCCGATGCGGGCGCGCTATCGATACACCCACTGGGTCGGCGTCTGCACCGCCGCGCCGGGCAAGCCAAGAGGCGCGGAGGGCGGGACGCCCGACATCGGTATCTGGGACATCAACGCGCTGGCCAACCGCACCGGCTGGTGCGCGCTGGCCGACTGGGAGCAAGGGATCGTCCCGCACATCCTCGAAGCCTGCGTCCCTCGCGCCAGCGGCGACTGGCACATCACCCATTCCGTCGAAGTCAACGCCGGATCGCGCTCATGAGCACCTTCGCCCGATCCGACCTGATCGACCTCGCGCTGGTGATCCACCACGAGACGCGGCCCGGCGAGGCCGATCTCGGGGCGGTGCTGGTGTCCGAGACCGGCGATCGGCGCAAGGCGGTGTGGCTGCCCAAGGAAGCGATCGAGATCGAGCGAAAGGGCGGCGTGACCGTGGTGGTCACCCTGCCGGAGCGGCTGGCAATCGAGAAGGGGTTGGTCTGATGCGTGATCTCGACCGCCTGATCCAGATCCTCGAAACCGCCAACGGCGCCGTCGTCAGCGAGGCCTTCGCGGCCGACTGCCGGCAGGCGGCGGCGCTGCTGAAG
>JAEYRQ010000262.1 GCA_023435545.1 Pseudomonadota bacterium
TCGTCCATCAGGGCGAAGTCGGGTTCGGCGAGCACCGCTGTCGTGGAGGCGGCGAGAAGGGCAGTGGCGAACAAGGCACGCATGGGCTGTCCTCAGCTTGCGGGAACCGGTGTCTCGGCGACCGGCGTGATCGGACGGCCGGTCTCGAAATACGAACTGATGTTGTCGACCACGAGCTGACCCATCCGGTTGCGGGTGTGCACGGAGGCCGATCCCACGTGCGGCAGCAGCACCACATGGTCCATGGCGATCAGCTCGGCCGGAACGTGCGGCTCGTCCTCGAACACGTCGAGGCCCGCCGAAAGGATGCGCTTCTCCTTCAGCGCCGCGATCAGCGCCTGTTCGTCGACCACGCTGCCGCGGCCCACATTGATCAGGATCCCGTCGGGTCCGAGCGCGTCGAGCACCTCTGCGCCGATCATGTGCTTCGTCGCCGCCCCGCCTGGCGCCACGGCCACCAGCACATCGACGTCGCGCGCCATTGCGATCAGGTCCGGATAGTAGCCGTAGTCGACGTCCCGCTGCTCGCTGCGGCCGTGATAGACGACCGGCACCCGGAAGGCGTCGAGGCGCTTGGCGATGGCCTTGCCGATGCGGCCGAGCCCGACAATGCCGATCCTGCGGTCGCGCAGCGAGGGCGTCAGCGGGAACGCCCCCTGGCTCTCCCACTTGCCGGCCCGGAGCCAGCGCTCGGATTCCGACAGCTTGCGCACCGTCATCAGGATCAGCCCGAGGGTCGTGTCGGCGACCTCCTCGGTGAGCACGTCCGGAGTATTGGTGACGATGATGCCATGCCGGCCGGCCCACTTGGCGTCGACCGTGTCGTAGCCGACACCGAAGTTGGCGACGATCTTGAGGTTGGGCAGGCGGCCCATCAGCGCGCCATCGACGAGTGAATGTGGTCCGACTGCAATCGCCTCGATCTTCTCGCTCACCTCGTCCAGCAGCCGATCCCTGTCGTCGGCCTCCCAGAGGCGGTGGACCTCGTAGGCCGCGTCCAGTTGTTCCGCGACCATCCGCATCAGTGGGCCGGTCATCAGCAGGTGCCGTCTCGTCATGCGGGGTTCTCTCCGTGGTGTCGTCTCGTTGGCGATTGTCTGGCGCGGCCGCAACCCTAGCCCATGCGCGCGCCCGGTGCGAGATGGTCGCCGTATGCGCTCAGGTTCCGGTGTTTCCCCTTATTTTGCGCTCCCGGAACAGCAGGTACAGGCCAGAGGCGACCACGATGCCGGCACCGACGATGTTGGCCGCGCCGGGAATGTGGGCGAACACGAGGTAGCCCATAATCGTCATCCAGACGATCTGGAGGTAGGCGAACGGCGACAGGATCGCGGCCGGGGCGTAACGGTGCGCGTTGATCAGCAGTCCGTGGCCGACGAAGCCGAATATCCCCGTCGCCGCCATCAGGCCGATTGACAGCAGGTCCTGCGGCCAGATCCACACGAATGGCATCGCCGGCAACAGGATCAGGGAGCCGACCAGGGAGGCGTAGAACTGCTGGACAGGATTGCCGTCGGTCGCGGCCAGGATGCGGGTCGTGATCGCATAGAATGAATAGCAGATCACGCTGGCGACCGAGAATAGCATCGGCCACTGGAACCCGGCGAGGCCGGGCTGGGTGACCACCAGCACGCCCATGAAGCCGACGAGAACCGCAGCCCAGCGCCTTGGGCCGATCCATTCGCCGAGGATGGGGCCTGCGAGAACCGCGATCAGGAACGGTGCCGCGAACGCGATCGAGACGGTCTCCGAGAGCGCGAGATAGCGCAGCGCCATGAAGTTGAAGAACGTCGAGCCAAACAGCGCGATGCCGCGCAACACCATCAGCACGGGCCGTTTCGTCCGCCACAGGTGCGGCAGCCGGGAGGGGCCGACGGCCGCAACCGTGAGCACCAGGTGGCCGAGATAGCGGATGAACACGACCTGCATCGCAGCGTACTGGACGACGAGCAGCTTGGCCGCTGTGTCCAGTCCGGAGAAGCATACGCCCGCCAGGCACATCAGCAGGATGCCGCGCAGGCGCAGTCGGCGTTCCTCGCTCTCGGAGAGGCCCGTGGATGCCGTCATGACGTCACCGGCCCGTGCGCGCTCTGCACGGGGGCAGAGATGTGGAGTCCGGTGACTCTGAGAAGCTGAGGTTCGCCACCTGAGACACGATTCCGTCGAAGCAGGGGAAACGCGGCCGAACCGCCTCCGTTGCACGGGATTGATCCGCCGCATGGCGTGGCGCGTCAATGAGTAGTAGGGAATACGGCATACGCGTGCAATGCATACTTTGTCAGTGGGATTGCCATGTCAGCCGGAACCGAACCGCAGCGTCGCGGTGCAACGCGGACCGCCAGCGAACGTATGGACGAGGGCTCGCAGCGCGGCCGCGCCTACGCCGAGATCCGCCGTCGGATACTCCAGAACGAGCTTCGGCCGGGCGTTCAGATGCTCGAAACGGAGGTCGCCGATCTTCTCGGGATGAGCCGGACGCCGGTGCGCGAGGCGCTGATCAAGCTGGCCGAGGAAGGTCTCGTCGAGGTACGTCCTCGCCACGGCATGCGGGTCAAGCCGGTGTCCGCCGAGGACATGCGCGAGATCTACGATGTCCTGGCGAGCCTCGAGGCGACGGCTGCCGCCCTGGCTGCGCGCCGGGCGATGTCCGGAGAGGAACTGGCCGGTCTCGATGCCGCGGTCGAGGAGATGGACGAAGCCCTCGAGAACGGCGACCTGAACCGCTGGGCCGAGGCGGACCAGCGCTTTCACGACCTCCTGGTGGTCGGATCGGGCAACCGCCGCCTGCAGGACATCGTATCGACGATACGCGATCAGGCTCACCGCGTGCGCATGGCGACGCTGAACCTGCGGCCCAAGCCCGTCGATTCGAATGACGATCACCGTGCGGTGGTCGATGCCATCCGCCGCGGCGATTCCGATGCGGCCTGGCGGGCCCATCATGACCATCGCCGGCGTTCCGGCCGGATCCTGGTGGATCTGCTGACCCGGCTCGGCGTGGGCGGCATCTAGCGCGCCGCTCCCCGGGTGCAGGCGCCTACCGCTCGCCTTCCATGTACATGCGCCAATGGCGCTCGCCGATGTCGCAGGGAATGCGCGGCGCGGTTGCCGAAGCCGGGATGACGGGCGGATGGTCCAGTGCGCCGGCAATCTCCAGCACCAGCTTGTTGCGGATCGCCTCCGCGAACTCCTGCGGGGTATGCACCGGGATCAGGAATGCGCCCGGCCCGCCGATGACGCAGTCCTCGTAGTAGATGTCCAGTTCCGGCAGGTCGAACAGCGACATGGATGCCGAGGGATTGGCCAGGAAGGGCAGTCCGTTGATCGTGATCCCCTCGGCCACGGCGGCATCGCGCGCCACGACCACCGGGCCGCCCTGGTTGTTTGGGCCGTCGCCGGAGACATCGATCACCCGGCGCAGGCCCTGATAGCCGTTGCGCTGGAACATCGATCTGGAGAAGTCGATCGCGCCGCTCACCGACGTCCGCCGCAGCCGGGAGATCGACGCCTCGGCGAGCGATGCCGAAAATTCGGCGGCACTCGCCGCGCCGTCGATAACGGTCCAGTTCATGGTGACGATCTGGCTCGCGGCGCCGGCCCATTCCATGTAGGCGACGGCGATCTTGCCGTGGACGCCGCTCTCGATCGCCTGGATGACCATGGGATCGAGGAAGGCCCTGACATAGCCTTCGCGCTGCAGAAGCTGTTCTTCCATGTCCATCGACAGCGATACGTCGACGGCAAGGACCAGTTCGAGATCCACCGGCTCGTCTGCCGCGGCCGCGACCGTCGTCATCAGCGGCGCGGAGATCACTGCCGCTGCGAGCATGGAGCACGGTCTGGCGAATCCGAACGCTCTCATCGTACCGACGGACGATAGGAAGCAATTGCGGCGCCCGGAAGTCACGATGACGAGAGCATGACGGCCGCAGGCCGTCCCGATTGGGCTTGCCGTTGCGTGCGGGCGGTAGAACAGTTGGGCGAATCGATCAGGAGACCTCCCATGCGCGACGCGCTGTTCGCCCGGATCGAGGCGAAGACCGCCGATCTCGTCGAGCTGACCCGCGACCTCATCCGCATCCCGACCGTCAATCCCCCCGGCGATGCCTATGCCGATTGCGCCCGCTTCATCGGCGAGCGGTTGCGGCGGCGCGGGTTCGAGGTCGCTTACGTGCGCGGCGAGGGCACGCCCGGCGACAGCGACCGCTATCCCCGCACCAATGTCGTGGCGCGTCGCGAGGGCGGCCGGGCCGGCCCCTGCGTCCATTTCAACGGGCACACGGACGTGGTCGAGGTCGGCGACGGCTGGACGACCGAGCCCTTCGGCGGCGAGGTCAGGGACGGCAAGGTGTTCGGACGGGGTGCCTGCGACATGAAGGGCGGCATCGCGGCATCGATCGTCGCGGTCGAGGCGATCTGCGAGGAGATGCCGGGCTTCCCCGGCGTCCTGGAGATCTCGGGGACCGTCGACGAGGAATCCGGCGGCTATGGCGGCGTCGCCCATCTCGCCAGGCAGGGCTTCTTCACCCGCCCGCGGGTCGATCACGTCATCATTCCCGAGCCGCTCAACGTCGACCGGGTCTGCCTCGGCCACCGCGGCGTCTGGTGGGCGGAGATCGAGACCCACGGCCGCATCGCCCACGGCTCGATGCCGTTCCTCGGTGACAGCGCCATCCGCCACATGGCCGCCGTGCTGGAGCGCTTCGAGAGCGAGTTCTATCCCCACCTGGCGACCAAGCGCACCACGATGCCGGTCGCCCCGGACGGCGCACGCCAGTCCACCATGAACATCAACTCGATCCACGGGGGTCTCGCCGAGGGGTTCGAGGGCTGGCCCTCGGCGGTCGTGGCCGATTCCTGCCGGATGGTCGTCGACCGCCGCTATCTCATCGAAGAGACCTACGAGGAGGTGCGCGGCGAGATCGTCGACCTGCTCGAGGCGATCCGGCGCGACCGTCCGGGCTTCCGCTACGACCTGAGGGAGCTCTGGACGGTCCCGCCGACCATGACCGACAAGAATGCCGCAGTGGTGAGGGCAGTCGCCGCCGAGATCGAGCGCGTGCTCGCCAGGCCAGCCGACTTCGTCATCTCGCCCGGCACCTACGACCAGAAGCACATCGTCCGCATCGCCGAACTGAAGGAATGCATCGCCTACGGCCCCGGCATCCTCGATCTCGCCCATCAGCCGGACGAGTACGTGGCGATCGACGACCTGGTCGCCTCCGCCAAGGTGATGGCCGCCTCGGCGCTGGCGCTGATGGCGGGCGAGGTCGGATGACGGAAGCGGATCGCATCGCTGGGCTCTACGAACGTCACGCCCAGGCATTCGATCAGGACCGCGGCAGGAGCCTGTTCGAGAAGCCCTGGCTCGACCGGTTTCTGGAGCTTGTGCCTGCGGGCGGCGAAATCCTCGACCTTGGCTGCGGCTCCGGCGAGCCGATGGCCGGCTACCTCATCGAGGCCGGCTTGGATATCACCGGCGTCGATGCCGCACCGACGCTGATCGGCCTGTGCGCGAGCCGGTTTCCGGACCAGCGATGGATCCTTGCGGACATGCGGGCGCTGGACCTCGGCCGTCGCTTCGGCGGCATCCTCGCCTGGGACAGCTTCTTTCACCTGC
>JAEYRQ010000276.1 GCA_023435545.1 Pseudomonadota bacterium
CATGACCGACTGTGTCACAAGGTCGCTGGCAGCGCGAGCCGCGCCATGCCGCAGATGAGATCAATCGATATGCGCTTCGAACACCTCGCTGTTTGCGCGCTCGTAGCCGGAGTGCTGGCAGCCGCACCGCTTCGGGCCGAACCTGTCGTCGAGGCCGCCCAGGGTCTGCCGGTCGAGATCGTGCACATACGGGTCGGCGGAAGCTGGGAAAACGAGGATGGGACCTCCGGCTATCATCGCTTCCTGGTGGCGCGGACCGAGCCCGGATCGCGCGCGGCGCGGATGATCGTGCAGTGGATCGCGTCGGCAACGGACGATTCCGCCGAGACGGTCGTGGAGACGACGGAGATCGCCGAGCTTACCGAGACAGAGCATGAACTGACCGGCTTCCAGGCGGTGGTCGAGGACGAAGGCACGACACTGCACCTGGAGACTGTAGACCTCGAGACCGGAACGGTCGGCGGGATCACGGTGTTCCTCGAAGGACCGGGAGCCTACGTCGCCACTCCTGCGTCCAACTAACCAAAGCGCAAGAAACACTGCGCATTGGCGTGTCGGGGCGATTCGCGACGTTGACAAGCAACGGGTACCCGTTATGTTCCGCGCAAACCCAGTATGGATCGAGATTCCTTGACATCAGTGTGCCTTGGGCCGACCGCCACGCGAGCTATGGTGGCTGATAGATGACGTTTGCCGAGCTCGGTCTCAGTGCGAAGGTGCTCGCGGCAGTCGAAGCCGCCGGCTACAAGTCGCCGACGCCCATCCAGGCGCAGGCGATCCCGCATGTGCTCGCCCGCAAGGACATCGTCGGCATCGCGCAGACCGGGACGGGAAAGACGGCAAGCTTCGTCCTGCCGATGTTGTCGCTGCTCGAGAAGGGCCGGGCCCGCGCACGCATGCCGCGGACCCTGATCCTCGAGCCGACCCGCGAACTCGCCGCCCAGGTCGAGCAGAACTTCGTCATTTATGGCCAGAACCACAAGCTGACGGTCGCCCTGCTGATCGGCGGCGTCTCCTTCGCCGATCAGGAAAAGAAGCTCGACCGGGGCGCGGACGTGCTGATCGCGACGCCTGGCCGCCTGCTGGATCATGTCGAGCGCGGCAAGCTGCTGCTCACCGGCGTTGAGATCCTGGTGATCGACGAGGCCGATCGCATGCTCGACATGGGGTTCATCCCCGACATCGAGCGGATCTGCAAGCTCGTTCCGTTCACCCGTCAGACCCTGTTCTTCTCGGCGACGATGCCGCCGGAGATCGAGAAGCTGACGGGCCAGTTCCTGCATAACCCGGTGCAAGTACAGGTTGCGCGGCAGGCGACCGCCGCTGAGACGGTCCGGCAGGTGGCGGTCAGTGCCCCTTCCTTCCCCAAGGACAAGCGGGCAGTGCTGCGGCGCGAGGTCCGAAGCGCGCAGAACCTCACCACGGCGATCATTTTCTGCAACCGCAAGCGCGACGTTTCGGTGGTCTATAACTCCCTGAAGCGTCACGGGTTCAATGCCGGCGCGCTGCATGGCGACCTGGATCAGCGCGAGCGGATGGCGACGCTCGCCAAGTTCCGCGCCGGCGAGATCAACCTGCTCGTCGCCAGCGACGTCGCGGCGCGCGGTCTGGACATTCCGGCGGTGAGTCACGTCTTCAACTATGACGTGCCGACCCATTCCGAGGATTACGTCCACCGGATCGGCCGCACCGGCCGCGCCGGCCGCGAGGGCGATGCCATTACGATCGTCACGCCGGAGGACAAACGCTATCTCGGCGGTATCGAGACGATGCTCGGACGGCCGATTCCCCGCCGCGACTCCGAGGAGGCCGAGGTCACCGAGGATACCGCCCCTGCGGCCAGGGAGGGCCGCGGGCGCCGCGGTGAAGGACGCGCCCGCAAGGGCGGCGGCCGCGCACGCGGCGAACCCCGCGAAGACAAGCCGCAGAGCCGGACGCCGGAAGCATCCGCCAGTGCTCCGGAGCCCCGCAAGAAGCAACCGCAGCGGCAGGCAGAGCGCCGGTCGAGGGCGGACGAGGAGCCCGACACGCCGGTCGTCGGCCTGGGAAGCCATGTCCCGGACTTCCTGCGACGCCCCGTCAGGAAGACCGGCGCCGAAGGCTGAAGCTTAGTGTTTTCATAGAGTTGTACGTTTGTTCCGTTCCGGAACTTTGCCGACCCCGTTTAACCGGGAATTAAGGGTGGCAGGCCTATTGCTGACTGGGGGATCAAGGGGACATCGCCTGAGTTGGTCGCAAGGGGAATGGATAGGTGACCCGAACGGACGAATTCGAGCGGTCGATCGCCTACGGTGAGGCAGCCCTCACCTATCTGAAGGGCAATCGGACCCCCGCCTATCCCCGGAACTACGAGCTCTGGTACGTCTACGCGGCCGGTTTCAATCGCGATCTCAACAAGGCCGTCAACGAGGCGCTGAAGCGCCTGGGCCACCTGCCTGAAGAACTCACGCAGCGATTCTACGACGAGTTCCTGTCGCCAGTCCGCCTGAGCGACCGCGTCGGTGAGGTCAGCAGCCGCGTCTCCCGCGAACTCGACCAGATCATCAACATGCTGGAAGAGTCCGGCGAGAACGTCGAGAACTACGGCGCATCACTGCGCACCGCCGCCGACGTTCTGGGCTCGGCCGGCAACAAGCAGCAGATCCGGGCCGCGCTGGAGAAGGTCATCGCTGCCACCGCTTCGATGGAAAGCCGGAACTCCGCGCTCGAGAAGCAGCTCAAGGACTCCCGCGGCCAGATCACGGAATTGCAGGAGAGTCTGGAGGCAATCCGGTACGAGTCGCTGACCGACCAGCTGACCGGCCTCGCGAACCGCAAGCATTTCGACCAGAGCCTGGAGCGGGCAATCGATGCAAGCGGACGGCGTGGCGAACCGCTGTCGCTGATCCTGTGCGACATCGACCACTTCAAGAAATTCAACGATACCTACGGCCACCAGACCGGCGACCAGGTGTTGAGGCTGGTTGGAGCGGCGATCAAGAGTTCGGTCAAAGGGCGTGATATCGCCGCACGTTACGGCGGCGAGGAATTCGCGATCATCCTGCCCAACACCTCGCTGGACGCCGGCGTGACGGTTGCCAACCAGATTCGTTCCGCCGTCATGGCGAAGGAGTTGATCAAGCGGTCGACCGGCGAGAGTCTCGGCCGGATCACCATGTCGGCCGGCGTCGCAATGTTGAAACCGCTCGAGCCACGGGAATCCTTCATCGAGCGGGCAGACACCTGCCTCTACGCGTCCAAGCGCAACGGCCGCAACAGGGTCACTTGCGAGGCGGAACTCAAGTCGACGGAAAGTTCGGCGGTCGCCTGACCGCCGATGCGCGTCCGCTACCGACTTGAGTTGGCTACGCTTTGCGGTGCGGCCGCGCCTTGGCTGCCTGTGCCGCCCGCGCCGCGGCAAGGGCGCGTCGCGCAAGACCGGTGAAGCGGTCTAGATCCTCACAGACATCCTCGGGGACTTGCCAGTAAGGCAACGACACCTGCCGTGCGCGCATCTGGTAGCTGAAGCGCTCTCCGCCAAGCGCGGCAATCTCGCTCGCCAGACCGTCGTCTGTCCGCAGGTATATTCCCTCTCCCGCAACGAGCCCGACCATGACGCCGTCATGGAAAATGCCGGCACCGCCGAACATCCGCTTCACACGGACGGGGCCGAAGCCCGCGAAGACGTCCTCGACATGGGCAGCGAACTCGGCCGTGATCGCCATGGCGGCCGGCTCAACCGGCCGGCACCGCCGGAGCGAGCGTCACCGATTCGCCGCAACCGCAGGCCGAGGTCTGGTTGGGATTGTTGAAGACGAAGCGGGCCGACAGCTTGTCGACCTGGTAGTCCATCTCGGTTCCCAGCAGGAACAGGACAGCCTTCGGGTCGATGAGCACCGTCACGCCTTTGTCCTCGACTACCTCGTCCATCGGGCTCGCAGCCTCGGCGTATTCCATCGTATAGGCCATGCCGGCACAACCGCCGTTGCGGACACCGATGCGCAGGCCTGCGATCTCGCGATCCGAATTGGCGACGATGTCGCGGACACGCTCTGCCGCCCGCTCGGTCAGCGTGATCACCTTCGGCCGCGGTCTGAGAGCTACGTTCATCCGTATCGCCCCTGATGCATCGTTCGGGCAGTATATAGGGTCAGAAGAAGTCGAGGGCGACCCGCGCCTCCTCCGACATGCGGCTCGGATCCCAGGGCGGATCGAAGACCATCCGCACC
>JAEYRQ010000287.1 GCA_023435545.1 Pseudomonadota bacterium
GGTGCGGATGGATCGGCTGGCGGCCAAGGCCGGCGTCGGCGCGCGGCTCCTCGCCAAGCTCGAGTTCTTCAACCCGATCGCCAGCGTCAAGGATCGCATCGGCGTGTCGATGATCGCCGCGATGGAGGCGGACGGCGTCATCGGACCGGGCTCCGTGCTGGTCGAGCCAACCTCCGGCAACACCGGCATCGCGCTCGCCTTCGTTGCCGCGGCGCGCGGCTACCGGCTGATCCTGGTGATGCCCGAGACGATGTCGATCGAGCGGCGCAAGATGCTCGCCCTGCTCGGCGCCGAACTGGTGCTGACCGAGGGACCGAAGGGCATGAAGGGTGCGATCGCCAAGGCCGAAGAGCTTCTGGGCGAGATTCCCGGGTCGGTGATGCCACAGCAGTTCCAGAACCCGGCCAATCCCGAGATCCACCGCAAGACCACCGCCGAGGAGATCTGGAACGACACCGGCGGCGACATCGACGTGTTCGTCTCCGGCATCGGCACCGGCGGCACCATCACCGGCGTCGGCCAGGTGCTGAAGGGGCGCAAGAAGGACCTCCACGTCGTGGCGGTCGAGCCGACGGCGAGCCCGGTCCTGTCGGGCGGCGAACCGGGCCCGCACAAGATCCAGGGCATCGGCGCGGGCTTCGTGCCGGACATCCTTGATCGCGCGGTGATCGACGAGGTGATCCAGGTGACGAACGAGGAGGCCTTCGAGACGGCACGCGAAGTGGCGCGGGTCGAGGGCATTCCGGTCGGCATTTCCTCGGGCGCGGCGGTCGCGGCCGCGATCAAGGTCGGCCGCAGGCCGGAGTGGGCGGGCAAGCAGATCGTCGTGATCATCCCCTCCTTCGCCGAACGCTACCTCTCGACAGCTTTGTTCGAAGGCCTGTGAGCGAGGCAACCGCGCATTAACCCGAGGACAAGGGATGCTTGGCGCGGCGCAGCATGGCGGCTATTGTGTATCGAGGGGACGCGGAAGACTGAAGTCGAGAGGATCGCCATGCGCGCCCTTCCGTCCCTGTTTGCCGCCTGTTGTCTGGCGGCCATGCTCGCCCCCGCCGGCGCGGCCGAGCTTGCCGATCATCGCGTGCTCGGATTCACCCCGAATGGCGACACCTTCGCCTTCGAGGAATTCGGGGTGCAGGACGGGTCGGGATTTCCGTTCTCGAACATCTACGTGATCGACACAACGACCGATTCCTGGGTGCCGGGCACGCCGTTCCGGGTGCTGATCGAGGACGAGACAGCGCCGCTGTCGCAGGCGCGCCATCAGGCACGCCAGGCGGCAGCGCCACTCATGGGCAAGATCGCGCTCGAGGACCGCGCCATGGTGCTGGCCTCGAGCCCGCTCGGCGAGTTCGAGGCCGATCCGGTGTCGCTCGCCTTCGGCGTGCCGCTGTCCTCCAATGCGCTGGCGGAGCCGACGGCACGCTACCGGGCGCGGCTGGAGATCTTCCATGCGGATACGCCCGGCGTGGACTGCGCCGGGATGATCGGCGAGCCGGCCAACGGCTTCCGCCTCCTGATCGAGAACCTGGACAGCGGCACGACCACGACGCTGCACGAGGACCAGACGATCCCCGCCTCGCGCGGCTGCCCGATCACCTACCGGCTGAGCGAGGTCGTGGTGCCCGACAGCTGGCCCGTCGAGACGGCCGTCGTGCTGGTCAGCGTCATCGGCCTCGGCTTCGAGGGGGCCGGTCGACGGTTCCTCGGGGTCGCGGGAGATCTGCCGGATTGAGGGAGCCGGCCGCGGGCAGGCCGCGGCGTAGAGTAGTGAGTACAGAGGCGGACCCATGCTCGCCCCGATGAGCCTGACGGAAATCGAAATCGAACGCTACGCGCGGCACATCGTGCTGGCGGAAATCGGCGGGCCGGGCCAGCAGCGGCTGAAGCGCGCGCGTGTGCTGGTGATCGGCGCCGGGGGCCTCGGCGCGCCGATCCTGCAATACCTCGCTGCGGCCGGCGTCGGAACGCTCGGCATCGTCGACGACGACGTGGTCTCGCTGTCAAACCTGCAGCGCCAGGTGATCCACGACACCGACGCGATCGGCGTTTCCAAGGTGGCCAGCGCCGAGCGCTCGATCGAGCGCATCAACCCGCATGTGGCCGTGGAGCTGTACGAACTGCGCCTTACCGCCGACAACGCGCCGGGCCTGGTGTGCGGCTACGACCTGGTGGTCGACGGGTCGGACAATTTCGCGACACGCTACGCGGTGGCGGACGCCTGCGCGGCGTGGCGGCGGCCGCTGGTCACCGGCGCGGTCGGTCGCTTCGACGGGTCGGTGACGACGCTGATACCCTATACGGAGGGCCCGGACGGCCGACGCAATCCCTCCTACCGCGACATCTTCCCCGCCCCGCCGCCGGACGGCCTGCTGCCGACCTGCGCGGAGGCGGGAATCCTCGGCGCGCTCACCGGCATGATCGGCAGCGTCATGGCGCTGGAGGCGCTGAAGCTGCTGACCGGCGCCGGCGAGCCGCTCATCGGCCGGCTGATGCTGTTCGACGCGTGGTCCATGCGCGTCGAGACGATCGGCTACGGAACGGGCGGCTACGGGGCGGGCTGAGACTACAGCGACAGCCGGCGGGCGACGCCGAGATTATGGTCGCGGATCCAGCCGGGGATCAGGAAGGCGTCGATCACCCACCAGATCGCCCAGACCGCGATGAACACCCAGCCTATCAGGATCGGCGTGGTCAGCCAGCCGATGCCGTGGACAACGAGTTGCAGGAGCCCCGACAGCACGCGGTCGGAATACATCCGGTGAGCACCGAGAAACCCCAGGAAGAACCAGAGAATATAGGCGAGCACCGGGGTCTTCGACATGGCGTCGTATTCCATCATCCGGCGCGAGTCGGTCGAATCGCTCATGTCATGGCCTGCGTTGCTGCGTCACTTCCCGTCAACGTGGGGTCGCCGCGAAAGATCCACAAGGTCAGACGGACTCTCGGGGATGGGCCCGCAAATGTGGGAAACGACGGCCGCGGCGAAGTCCTCGAGCACCTCGCGGCTTTCCCCGACGCGCGAGCGGATCGCGATATAGCTCACCACCGAGGTGGCAATCCGGCCGAGCGTCACGCAGTCCGCGACTTGGGGAAGCTCGCCCCGCTCTACTGCCAGCGAAATCCGCTTCTCGAGCATGCGGTCGAAGCCGCGAAACGTCTCGGCCAGGATGTCGCGAACGTACGGATCGGTTGCCGCCTCCGGCAGGCCGGTCGAGATCATGAAGCAGCCGAGCGGCTGGCTCTCGCTGGGGAAATAGAGGCCGAGGAACAGGGCGTAGAGGCGCGTCAGGGCGTCGCGAATGCTGGTATCGGGCGACAGCGCGGCGCGCACATCGTCCCGCATCTTCTCCCGGTAGTTCTCTAGAACGGTCCGATAGAACGCCCGCTTGTCGCCGAAGGCACCGTAGATGCTCGGCCGGTTCATGCTGGTGGCCGCGCTCAACTCGTCGAGCGACGTCGCCGGAAACCCCTTGACCCAGAACAGGTTGCGCGCCTGGGCAAGCGCGGTCTCGGGATCGTAGGCAGGAGGACGGCCGCGTCTTGCGGGTTTATTTTGTACCATTTCGCAAACTATCCTTGCGGCGGCCTAATTTTATGCGATACGGTATATATTAACCGAGGGAGCTTCGCCATGGACCTTTATTTCTCGCCGCTCGCCTGTTCTCTGGCCGCCCGGATCGCCCTCTACGAGTCGGGACTGCCGGCCGACTATATCTATGTCGACAGGTTCGAGAAGACGCTCGAGGATGGGTCAGACTACTACCCGATCAATCCGATGGGCCAGGTGCCGATGCTGTGCACCGACGCCGGCGACACGTTGACCGAGACCTCGGCTGTCCTGCAGTACGTCGCCGATCTCAATCCCGAATCCGGCATTGCGCCGAAGTCCGGCATTGAGCGCTACCAGCTGCAGAGCTGGCTGAACTTCATCACCACTGAACTGCACAAAGCGGTGTTCTATCCGCAGTTTTCGCCGGAGAGCAACGACGGGGCGAAGGCCTTCGCGCGACAGCTCGCAGAGAAGCGCTTCGCCCATCTCGACCGACATCTGACTGGCCGCGAATTCCTGCTCGACCGTTTCACGGTGGCCGATGCGTACCTGGCGACGGTGCTCGGCTGGACTCGGCCGGTCGGGATCGACCTCGGCAAGTGGCCGGCGGTCAAGGACTACTTCTCCCGCATGCGCGCGCGACCGTCCGTCGCCAAGGCCGTTGCCGAGGAATACGCGCTCTACGAAGCCCAGGAGGAGCGGCGGCGCGGCGCGGCCTGAGTGGTCACTCGGGCTGGTGGCATACCGCCTCGATCCGGTTGCCGGCCGGATCGGTCAGGAAGGCCGCATAGTAGGCCGGATGGTAGTGCGGCCTGGGGCCCGGCGCACCGTCGTCGGCGCCGCCCGCCGCGATGCCGGCGGCATGAAAGGCGTCGACCGATGACCTAGATCGCGCCTTGAAGGCCCAGTGGCGGGCAGCCGTCAGGGCGCCCGCCTCGCCCAGTCGGATGGAGAGATAGCTCGCGGCCGGACGGTCCGCGCCGGCACGCGCGCCGTAGCCGATCATACCGGGCTCGCGCACGACCTTGGGCACCCCGAGCGCGCCGAACACGGCATCGTAGAAGGTTTCCGCTCGATCGAGATCGACGACGCAAATGGAAACGTGGTCGAGCATTGTCCCGCCGCTCCTCACAGCCACCTGTTCGCGGCCATCGCCTCGGCCCGGTCCGTCCCCGGACGCGCGATCCGCTCCACCACCGCGAGCCGCTCCGCCAGGAGCGCCCGATCATGGGCGTGCGCCAGCGCCGTCTCGCCTCCCGCCCCCAATTGGCGGGCATGGTCGAGGAACAGCGCACGATATTCGGGTTCGTCCGCATCAAGGACCAGGGTCCCGATCGTCGCCATCATGTGGAGGGCGGCGTTGGGGTCCCGCTCGAAATACGGCCGCAGGGTGCCGAGCGTGAACGCGGCGAGCTGCGCGACGGTATGCGGGCGCAGGGCGATGCGCGCCCGGCCGTCGACGTCGCGCAGCGTCGAGGGCCTCTGCCGTCCCCTCGCCGCGCGGCTGAGCGCCGCGCCGATCCAGTCCAGGCATGACATAGCGGTGCGCGGATCGTTGATGCCGGTCGACAGCGCCCGGGCCGCAATGTCGCAGAGCTGCTGGGCCAGCATGTTGGCGTCCTGCGCTGGCGACCGGCCCTCGCCGATGTCGAACTTGCCGAGCGCAGCGCGGATGCACTCGTCGCGGACCCGCGATCGCGGCGACAGCCACGCCAGAGGCCGGCCCGCCGCGATGAAATCGCCCGGCATCCTGTCGATGCGGATCACGATGTCATGCCGCGCCGCCAGCGACATCAGCCCGTCGAAGTCGATGATTCGGAGATACCCGTCCCGCGCGGGGACCAGCGGCACCGGATCGCCGTCGTGACCCTCCCATCCGTCCGTCTCCCGCGGGCGTCCGGCATCGGCCCCAGCGCCGGCCTCGGGGTCGGTGTCGATGTCGGTTTCCTCGGGCAGCGGGAACCGCCTTTCGATCAGCGAAATGAGAGCGCGCCCGGACGTCGCGACGATCGAGGAGAGCCTGATCGTTTCAGGTGCGTGATGAAAGAAGTGGATCAGGGCACCGACACTGGCGACGGCCAGCAGCACCGACACGACGATGGTCAGCGTCGGCGTCCGCTCCAGTCCGACCAGCCGCAGCGACAGAAGGCAGAACAGGAATGTCGCGAGGAAGACGCCGAGAACGGTCTGGTTGACCCGGTCGCGCATCAGGTTGCCGACGACGCGGGGCCCGAACTGCCCGGATGCGAACGCCATCGCCGCGACCAGGATCGAGAAGGCAACGCCGGCAACTCCGACGGTCGAGCCGGCAGCAACCGTCAGAATTGCGCGGGCACTGTCGGGATCGATCGAGCGGCCGAGGCCCAGCCAGTCCGGCAGCAGGGGGTCGACGGCCCGGTCGAGGGGGCCTGCCCCGATCGCCAGGAATACGGCCGTCAGGCTCATGCTGCCCGGCAGGAACCAGTAGCTTTCGCGAATCCGGTCGACGAACCCGAGCAGACGGGCGCGGCCCGCGAACCCGTCGAGCTTCGGGTCGCTGCCGCTCACAGCATCGACGGCAGCACGCGGTCCGGGGGACGGTGACCGTCGGCGAAGGTCTTGATGTTGATGATGACCTTCTCGCCCATGTCGATGCGGCCCTCCAGCGTCGCCGAGCCCATATGCGGCAGCAGCACGACACGGTCGGACTTCGCCAGCTTCGGGTTCACCGAGGGCTCGTGCTCGAAGACGTCGAGGCCCGCACCGGCAAGCTCGCCCGCGTCCAGCATACGGGCAAGCGCGTTCTCGTCGATCACCTCGCCACGCGCAGTGTTGACCACATAGGCTTCCGGCCTGAGCAGCTTCAGGCGCCGCGCCGACAGCAGGTGATAGGTTCCCGGCGTGTGCGGACAGTGGATCGAGATGACGTCCATGCGCGCCAGCATCTGGTCGAGCGAGTCCCAGTAGGTCGCCTCGAGCTCCTCCTCGACGGCCGCCGGGACACGGCGGCGATTGTGGTAGTGGACCTGCATGCCGAAGGCCCTCGCGCGGCGTGCGACCGCCTGGCCGATTCGGCCCATGCCGATGATGCCGAGGCGCTTGCCGTTGATCCGCCGGCCGAGCATCCATGTCGGCGACCAGCCCTTCCAGTCGCCCGCCTCGATGACACGGATGCCTTCCGCGAGCCTGCGCGGCACGGCGAGAATCAGCGCCATCGTCATGTCGGCAGTGTCCTCGGTGAGGACGCCGGGGGTGTTGGTGACGGCGATGCCGCGTTTCGTCGCGGTCTCCACGTCGATGTTGTCGACGCCGTTGCCGTAATTGGTGACAAGCTTCAGCCGCGGCCCCGCCTGGCTCAGCACAGCGGCATCGATGCGGTCGGTAACCGTCGGCACGAGCACGTCGGCCTCGCCCACCGCCTCGACCAGCTCGGGCTGGCTCATCGGCTTGTCGGCGACGTTGAGCCGGGTGTCGAACAGCTCGCGCATGCGGGTCTCGACGACATCCGGCAGCTTGCGCGTGACGATGACGAGCGGACGCGACCTGGGCATGCGCGACACTCTCCCCCTTCCAAAGCACGGCGATTCATTCGCCGTTTACCCTGCCGATGGTAGTTCTCGGACCATCGGCGCCAGGAACCGGGACTTCCTAGCAGACGCCCCCGCAAACACAAAGCGCTACGCGCCGCTTCCGGTTGACAGAACGGCCGGCGGCGGGTTTCTGGTCGCTCCTATGGCCCAGGCAATGGATTGGTCATGAGCCGCAGCTGTTCCCGCAGAGGCATACCCGCCCGTGCGCTTGCGGTACTGATGCTCGGGTTCGCGCTGGCCGCGGTCCAGTTCGGGCCGGCTGGTGCGCAGACCGGGGCGAGCGGCTTGCCGCTGCCGCGCTTCGTCAGCCTGAAGTCCGATCGCGTGAACCTGCGCGCCGGTCCGGCACAGGACCATGAGGTCACCTGGATGTTCACGCGGGCCGGGTTACCCGTCGAGATCATTGCGGAGTTCGAGAACTGGCGCCGGATCCGCGACAGCGAGGGGACCGAGGGATGGGTCTTCCATTCGCTCCTGTCGGGCCGCCGAACGGCGCTGGTCGCGCCGTGGTCGAAGGAACGGACCCTCAACATGCGGCGCGACCGCGGCGAAAGCGCTACCGTGGTGGCGCTGCTCGAGCCGGGCGTTCTGGTCGACGTGGCCGAGTGCGACGGGGTCTACTGCCGGGTCTCGGTGGCGGAGGTTCGCGGCTGGATGCCTCAGGAGCAGCTCTGGGG
>JAEYRQ010000330.1 GCA_023435545.1 Pseudomonadota bacterium
CCCTCCGGGGTCCCCCGCGGGGTGGGGCGGGGGGCGGGCGGTCGCGGGCGAGGGCTTGCCGTGAAAAACCGACGGAGATCCCCCGTGACACGCTTCACCGCCTTGCTGGCGCGGCTGGTGCCGCTCCCCCGCCGCTCCACCATCCCCGCCGAGACCAAGGCCTCCGCGGTCGGGCGGCTCGTCGCCTTTCATGCGCAGGGGCGGCCGGTGTGGACGCCTCGTGACTATGCGGCGCTGGCGCGGGAGGGATACGAGCGTAATCCCGTCGCCCACCGCGCCGTGCGCATGGTGGCGGAGGCGGCGGCCGGCATACCCTGGCTCGCCATGCAGGGCGGACGCGAGATCGACCGGCATCCCGCCCTCGACCTCTTGTCCCGGCCGAACCCGCGCCAGTCCGGGCCCGAGCTGATGGAGGCCGTCTACGCCTACCTCATGATCGCCGGCAACGCCTATCTGGAGGCCGCCCTGATCGACGGCGAGGTGCGCGAGATCCATGCGCTGAGGCCCGACCGGATGAAGCTGGTGCCGGGCGCGGACGGCTGGCCGGAGGCCTATGAATACACCGTCGCCGGCCGCACCGTGGCCTTCGACCAGACCGGCCGCCAGCCGCCGATCCTGCATCTGGCCCTGTTCCACCCGACCGACGATCACTACGGCTTCGGTCCGCTGGAGGCCGCCGGCACCGCACTCGACCTCAACAATGCGTCCGCCGCCTGGAACAAGGCGCTGATCGACAATGCCGCCCGGCCCTCCGGCGCGCTGGTCTACGAGGGCGAGGGGACGATGGCGCTCGACCAGTTCGAACGGCTGAAGCGCGAGCTGGAGGACAACTTTCAAGGGGCGGCCAATGCCGGCCGGCCGCTGCTGCTCGAGGGCGGGCTCTCCTGGCAGGCGATGGGCATCAGCCCGAAGGACATGGATTTCCTCGAGGCGCGCAACCAGGCCGCCCGCGACATCGCGCTGGCGCTCGGCGTGCCGCCGATGCTGCTCGGCATTCCCGGCGACAACACCTATTCCAACTACCAGGAGGCCAATCGGGCGCTCTACCGCCAGACCGTGCTGCCGCTTGTCCGCCGGGCGATGGCGGCGATCGCCCAGTGGCTCGGCCCGTCGTTCGGCGAGGACATCCGCTTCGAGCCCGACCTCGACGCCATCGAGGCGCTGTCGGCCGACCGCGCCGCCCTCTGGGCGCGGGTCAGCGCGGCGGACTTCCTCACCGACGACGAGAAACGCATCGCCGTGGGATACGGGGTCAGGGAGGGGTAGGGGTCCTGTCCCGTCGGCGCTGACAGGAGCCGCGTCATCCCGGCCCCATCCCCTTCTCGGCGAGCTCGCCGCGCGCCGCTTCGGTCTTCGTCAGGTGCTGGAGCCCCATGCCGCTCAGCACGTTCGGCGCCTTGGAGAACTGGATGTTGTCGTAGCCGACGATCTCGATGCGGTTGCCCCACGGGTCGAGAAAGTCGAGGAACCTGCCGGGCAGCGGCGTGACGCCGGCCGCCTGGAGCGCGCAGCGCACCGCCTCCTTGTCGTCGACGACCAGGCCGAAATGCCGGCCCTCGTCGGCGCTCTGCCGGCGGCCCGCCTGCAGCGCGATGAACTGGTCGCCGAGATCGATGAAGGCGGCGCGCTCGCTGCGGCCGCGCAACTCGAAGTCGAACAGCCGGCCGTAGAAGGCCAGCGCCTCGTCGATGTCGCCGACCTCGAGCGCCACGTGGTTGATGCCGATCGCTCGGGGCTTGCTGCCGTTCGCCATGGGCTTCCTCCCTTGCCTCTCGGGGCCTGCGCGGCCAGACCGCTGCCGGCAACATGGGGCGGCGGGGCCAGGGGTCCATATGCGCGGCGCCCTGTGGGCGCGGGTCAGCGCGGCGGACGTCCTCACCGGCGACGGGAAGCCGATCGCGGTCGGATACGGGGTCCGGCAGGGGTAGGGGCTGCGGGCATACCGTGTTACCATGACGCTGCGTGAAGTTCACGTACCCCGACCGAACATCGGGGATTGTCATGGGCGAGCAGGTCGCGTGGGTGGAGGTGGCGCTGGGGCTGGCCTGCCCTGAACAGGGAATGGCGTAATCATGTCTGCACACTTCATTCGTTTGAAGATTTTCTCTGCCGCATTGGCGGCTTTGACAGCACTTGCGGTCTCGGGCGAGGCGCTGGCGCAGCGGGCCGGCCCCGACGGTGTCCCGTCCGGCGCGCCCCGCGCCGAGGCTGCGGCGGAGGCCGTCGGCCAGTGCACACCCGGCCGGTTGAAATACAAGACACTCGACGACAGCGTGTCCACCAACTCGACCTCGTCGGTCAACGTTCCCGGCAGCGGCATCGTGTTCGTCCAGGGCGGGGTCAACCCGAGCTGCGTGGTGGTGCGCTTCTCCGCCCAGGCGTTCGCGTCCATCACTGCCGGCCGGCTGATGTATGTGCGCGCGGTGATCGGCTCGACGGTCGCCGAACCCGGCGAGGTTCAGTTCACCGCCACGAACGACACCTTCTCCCGGAGCCACTCGTTCGAATGGGTGTTCCCGAACGTGGCGCCCGGCAAGCGCACAGTTCGCATCCAGTTCCGATCCCTCAACGGCGAGTTCGTCTACATGCAGGACCGGACCACGATCATTCATTACCATCAGTAGCGCCGGGCCCCGCGAGGGACCTTCGGTCGAACTTGCCTCCACGCCCCGGATCCCAGGTCCGGGGCGTTTTCGTTGCCGCGCTTGCAGGGAAGTTCCGCCATGTCCGACACCCTTGGCGCCGTGGTCGACAGCGTCATCGCCCGCGGCGACCTCGCGCATCTGGCGCTGTTCCTGTGGGCGGGTGCGGCGACGGGGCTCGCCTGGGTGGCGCTGAAGGAACTCGCCCGCTCCAACCGCCGCTTCGAGGATTTCGTCGCCGCGATTGCCCGCGTCGACCGGATCATGCGGGGGAAATAGGCGGCACGCCGTATCCGCCGCCTGAGGCGGGAAGGCTGGGAGCGATGTATCCCGCCCCGCGTCTGCCTTCGGGGAACGATGCGGCGGCGACAGCGTTGAAGAAGCCGCGGCGGCGGTTGACAATTCGCATCGCCATCGCCGGCATGTGCTGCAGATTGAAGCAACGGGGGCGTTGCGTGCGACGGCCGGGACCCGACCGGCCGAGCCGATAACAAGGGAGAGGCGCCATGTCTGCGTCGCGACTGATCTGTACCGGCCTGCTGGCGGTCGGCCTGGCCGGGTTTCCGATGGCGGCGAACGCCCAGACGGGCGGCGAGTCCGCCGGGTCCCAGAACGCCGGGTCCCAGAACGCCGGGTCGCTGCCTTCCGCCGACGGCGGCATGCCCGACCGCGGGCGCGCGACGGCCGGTGCGCCCGAGGCGGCGGCGACCGGCGTCTGCGCCACCCAGCGGACCACCATCAAGACCAATCCGGAGAGCGATCTCGTTCAGACCTCCTCGACGGGCTTTGTCAACATCCCGAGGTCCGGGCTCAACTTCACCCAGGGCGGCGCAGCGTCGTCCTGCGTGATCATCCGCTTCTCCGCCATCGCCTTCGCGCCTGAGAAGCGGGTGATGGACGTGCGCGTCCTGCTCGACGGGCGCCTGGCCCAGCCGGGCGTCGTGCTGATTTCCGGCGATGACGACGAGGATTTCGACGGACGCTGGGCCCGCTCGCGGTCCTTCGAATTCTTCGTGCCGAACGTCGCGCCGGGGCGCCACAGCGTCCGTGTGCAGTGGCGCAGCTTCACCGGCGGTCCGGTCTATGTGAACTCCCGCGCGACGGTGGTGCAGCACCGCTAGGTTTTCCGCCGGTACCCCCTCCCGACTGTCCTCACCGGCGTGCCGCCGGACTTCGGAGCCCCCCGGAGTCCGGCGGCCTTGCTTTGACC
>JAEYRQ010000338.1 GCA_023435545.1 Pseudomonadota bacterium
CGCTCGACGAGACGCCGGAACTCGACCTGACTGTCGACGGCGCCGACGAGGTCGATCCACGGCTGCGGCTGATCAAGGGCGGCGGCGGGGCACTGCTGCGCGAGAAGATCGTCGCGGCCTCCTCCGCAAGGATGGTCGTCATCGCCGACGCCTCCAAGCGCGTCGAGCGGCTCGGCGGCTTTCCCCTGCCGGTGGAGGTGGTGCCGTTCGGGCATCCGGCGACCGCGCTGAAGATCTCGCGCGCGCTTGAACGGCGCGGCCTGCCCGCGGCGATCCGGCTGCGCCCGGGTTCGGGCGAGGGTCCGTTCCGCACCGACAACGGCAACCTGATCTACGATTGCGATCTCGGCGGAATTCCCGATCCGGAAGCGCTCGCCGCCGACCTGTCGGCGGTGCCCGGCGTCGTCGAGCACGGGCTGTTCATCGGCCTGTGTTCATGCGCCGTCCTGGCCGGACCGGACGGGATCGAGGTGCTGGACGGAGGCTGAGTCAGTGACGCGCGATTTCGACTACGACCTGTTCGTCATCGGTGCCGGCTCCGGCGGCGTTCGTGCCGCGCGGATTGCAGCGGGCTACGGCGCGCGCGTCGCGGTCGCGGAGGAATACAGGGTCGGCGGGACTTGCGTGATCCGCGGCTGCGTCCCCAAGAAGCTGCTGGTCTATGCCAGCCGGTTCCGCGAGGAGTTCGAGGACGCCGCCGGCTACGGCTGGACCCTCGATGCGCCGTCGTTCGACTGGCCGACACTGATCGCCAACAAGGACAGGGAGATCGCCAGGCTGGAGGCCGCCTATCGGCGCAACCTCGAGGCCGCCGGCGTCGAGATCATTGAGGCGCGCGGCGAATTGCGCGGGCCGAACACCGTCCATCTCGCCGGCCCCGGCCGCGACGTGACCGCCCGCACCATCCTGGTCGCGACCGGCGGCCATCCCAACCTCGACCGCCGGCTGCCTGGCATCGAGCACGTCATCACCTCCAACGAGGCGTTCCATCTGGACCGCCTGCCGAAGAGCATCGTGATCGCCGGGGGCGGCTACATCGCCGTGGAGTTCGCCGGCATCTTCAACGGCCTCGGCGCCAGGACGACGCTGATCTATCGCGGCGAGGAGATCTTGCGGGGCTTCGACGACGACCTGCGCACCGGCCTGCACGAGGCGATGACCGCGCGCGGCATAGAGGTGATCTGCGGCGACGTCTTCTCCCGCATCGACAAGACCGATACGGGGCTCGTCGGCCATACGAAGCATGGCAGGGCACTCGAAGCCGAGCAGATCATGTTCGCCATCGGCCGCTCGCCGCGCGTCGAGGGCCTCGGCCTCGAGGATGTCGGCGTCGCGCAGGGCTGGAACGGCGCGATCGTCGTCGACGAGACCGGCAAGTCGTCGGTCGACAGCATCTATGCGGTCGGCGACGTCACCGATCGGGTCAATCTCACCCCCGTCGCGATCCGCGAGGGACACGCCTTCGCCGACATCGTCTTCGGCGGCAAGGCGGCGGGCGTCTCGCACGAGACCATCGCCACCGCGGTGTTCTCGACGCCGGAGATCGGGACTGTGGGTTTGAGCGAGGCGGATGCGCGCGAGCGCTGCCGCGCGCTCGACATCTATGTCGCCCGGTTTCGGCCGATGAAGCAGACGATGACCGGGCGCGACGAAAAGGTGGTGATGAAACTGGTCGTCGACGCCGAATCCGACGTCGTCGTCGGATGCCACCTGCTCGGCCCGGATTCGGGCGAACTGATCCAGGTCATCGGCATCCTGGTGAAGATGGGCGCCACCAAGGCCCAGTTCGACGCGACCGTCGCCGTCCACCCTACGATGGCGGAGGAACTGGTCACCATGCGCACGCCCACCCGGCACTGGCGCGCCGATAACAACGCCGACGCCGCCGAGTAGCCGCTCCCCGAACACCGTCCCAGTCTGCAACCTATCCCAAGTCGTCCTGGCTCTCGCTCGCGCCGCTCGCCCGGTCGGGATGAGGGAGAGACATGTCGGCCGCCGGCGGGATGCGGCGCGGATCTCCACGCGCCGCCAAGCTGAACGCCGGATGAATGGGCGCTTCAGGTCCGGCTCAGCCGGTCTCCGCTACACCTGCGGCCAGTTGGTCCCGCGTACGGAGTATCCCGATGGGCAAGTTCGTGATGTCGCTCGCGCTCGTCACCATGATGGCCGGCACGGCCTTCCTGATGGCCGCGCCGGTATTGGTGAAGGCCGAGCATACGACGCTGCTCTCGCGCGCCGAGACCTGCTTCACCCGCGGGATCGGCTGCCGGTAGCCGATCAGGCGGGGACGACGGTCGCTGGACCGGACTGTCGCGCCGGAAGCCCGATCGCCGACAGATCGGCGGCCAGGGCATCGGGCGCGGTGAAGCGGATCGCCCGGAAGCCGAGCTGGCGTGCCGCCTCCACATTGTCCTCCCGGTCGTCGATGAACAGCATGTCGGCGGGAGACAGGCCGGTGCGGGCGCACAGCACGTCGAAGATCCTCGGGTCGGGCTTGATGAACCCCACCTCCCCGGAGACGATCGCCTGATCGAATTCGCCGAGGAACGGATAGGCGGCCAGGGTCGTCTGCCAGAGCTCGGCAGAGAAATTCGTCAGCGCGTGGACGGGGACGCCGCTGCGCTTCAGCCCGGTCATGATCTCGACGCTGCCTTCGATCGGCCCGCCGATCGTTTCCAGCCAGCGGTCGTAGAACGCCGAAATGAGCTGACTAGAGCCGGGAAACCGCTGCGACAGCGCCGCGACACCCTCGGCACAGGAGCGACCCCGATCCTGCTCGACATGCCAGCCGGACGTGACCACGTGGGTCAGGAACCAGGCGCGCTCCTCACGGTCGGAAATCAGCTTGTCGTAGAGATATGCCGGATTCCAGTCGAGAAGCACGTTGCCGACGTCGAAAACGACGGCTTGCGGAAGCGTCTGCATGCCGGTGCCCCCTGGATGCTGCGCTGCAAATTGGGCGTTTGCATAGCACAAATGGGGTTCCGGCAGGAACCCGCCAGTGTGGATTCGGCGATCTACCCGCCGGGCGTTCCCGGAGTCGCCCGTCTCCGTAACGGCATCGCCGCCGTTAATCGTCCAGCGCGTCGGCGCAGCGAGGCGGCGGCGCGTCGCCCCATGGCATGATCGGCACGGTCGAGGTGGAGTTCTCCGGGCTGCCCTCGATCAGCTTGTCGGTATAGACGAGGTAGACCAGCACGTTGCGCGTGGTGTCACAGCCCCGCACGATGCGCATGCGCTTGAAGAACACAGACCGGCGCTCGCTGAACATCTCCTCGCCCTGCGAGAAGGTCCCCCGGAAGGACACTGGCCCTACCTGGCGACAGGCGAGGGAGGCGTTGGAGAGCTCCTCCGCAACACCGAACATGCCGCTCAGGCCACCCTTCTCCGGCACGGTGAAGTGGCAGGCGACGCCCTCCACCTTCGGATCGTCGATCGCATAGGTCGCGAGCTTGTGGTCGGGGGTGAGGAATTTCCACACCGTCGACTTCTTGAAGATCAGCTCAGGCTCCTGGGCGGCACCCGGGGATGCGGCGACGAGCGCCATGGCGATCAGCGTGACGATAAGGGCAACAGCGCGCATGGACGTCTCTCCGGGTCTCGGCAGCGGCTCAGAGATAGGCAGCGAGCGGCACGAATGCGAGGGCAGTCGCTTCTCCGGGCAGCCGGGCTATGCTTCCGCCGCCCCTCGTCCCTTCGCTGAGGCCGAACGCGCGGCGGCAACCGCCTGGCGCAGGACGTCCATGTCGCCGATATGGTTGGCCAGCAGCAGCACCAGCCGCGCGTTGAGTGCCGCGCTTTCCTCTGCCGCCAGGTCGCGATGCGCGTCGACCAGCACGTGGAAGGCGGCATCCGGATCCACGAACCGGCTGTCGGTCATGAGGTCAGCCATCGGTCGTTCCTTTCGCGCGGTCGAGCGCGGCCTGCACCCGCGCGCGGTCATAGCGGCGGAAGCGGGCGGCGACATAAAGATCCGGGCGCACCAGCCAGCAGGCACCCACAGTTGCATCGTAGCGCGTTGCGAACAGTCCGGTCGCGTCGCGCAGGTCGCGCCCGACCGAGACCAGGCCGACGCCATCCGGAAGGTCGGGCACGTTCCCGTCGCCGACATATATGAGCGTGAAGCCGCGCCCGAGCGCGTTCAGGAGCCAGACCTGGCGTCCGGCGGCATCCACCATGGGTGCATCGGGAAGCGGCGCGCCGGGCCGGGCGTCCCCCGCGAACGGCTCCCGGTCGGGCGTCGACAGCGCGCTGTCATAGACGGCCGCGGTATGGAGGCGGCCGGAATTGACCATGCGGCGGGCAAAGCCGTGCTCGCGGGCAAGATCCAGCACGGCGTCCCGGAGCAGCTTGTCGCCGGCGCTCTTCGGCACGAGGAAGTCGGTCGAGCGGGTCGAATGGGCGATGTTGACGTCGGCCGCCTGGATGCGCTCGGCGTCATAGCTGTCCAGCAGGCACGCGGGCGCCTCGCCGCGGATCACCAGCGCAAGCTTCCAGGCGAGATTGTGCGCATCCTCGATGCCGGAATTGGCGCCGCGCGCGCCGAACGGCGAGACCTGGTGCGCGGCATCGCCGGCCAGGATCACTCGGCCGTGCACGAAGCCCGCCGCGCGGCGACACTGGAAGGTGTAGACGGAGACCCAGACGAGCTCGTAGGGGCGGTCCTCCATCATCCGGTCGAGGCGGGCGCGCACCCTCTCGGGCCTGGTCTCCTCCTTCGGGTCGGCGTCCCAGCCGATCTGGAAGTCGACCCGCCAGACATCGTCGGGCTGCTTGTGGATGAGCGCCGACTGGCCGCTGTGGAACGGCGGCTCGAACCAGAACCGCCGCACGGCCGGGAAATCCGCCTGCATCCGGATGTCGGCGATCAAGAACTGGTCGCGGAAGGTCTCGCCGACGAAGTCGATGCCCAGCATGTCGCGGATCGCCGAGCGCGCGCCGTCGGCGGCGATCAGCCAGTCGGCCGCGAGCCGGTAGCGGCCGTCCGGCGTGTCGATGTCGAGGATGGCGCCCCCCGCGTGGGCTTCGAGCCCGACCAGCTTGTTGCGCCAGCGGATGTCGACGCCCGGCACCTGTTCCAGCCGCTCGACGAGCAGCTTTTCGAGGTAGTACTGCTGCAGGTTGACGAAGGCCGGCATCTTGTGGCCCGGCTCCGGCAGCAGATCGAACTCGTAGATCTCTCGGTCGCGGAAGTGGACCTTGCCGACGTTCCAGCGCACGCCCTTGGCGGCGACCGCCTCGCCGACGCCGAGCGTGTCCAGGATCTCGAGGCAGTGCTTGGAATAGCAGATGCCGCGCGAGCCTTCGCCGATCCGGTCGGCGTCGTCGATGAGCACGACCGGCACGCCGCGCAGGCCGAGGTCGATCGCCGCGGCCAGGCCTACCGGGCCCGCGCCGACCACCACGACCGGATGGCGGACCGGGTCCGGCGCATCCTGGTCGGGCGATCGGCGGTACCCGAAGCTGTAGAGGGCCTGTCGGGTCTCGTGCTCGGCCATCGGAACCTCCCGTGGATGGGGCGGCCCGCGCTCGTTGGGCGGGGCGGGTCCGCGCTCTCCCCGTTCAGAACTCGCGGCCGAGCATCCTGTCAACCGAGATCGGTCCGGCGCCGCGCACCGCGATGAACAGCGCCGCCACCGCCCACAAGAACGCGAACTCGTAGCCGCCGTTCTGCATGAAGAATCCGTTCGATAGATGGACGGTGATGCCTGCGATGAACAGGAACCCAGCGGCGAGCGCGGCGGCGGGGCGAGTCAGGAAGCCGACGGCGATGGCGATGCCGCAGCCGATCTCGACGAAGATGGCGAGCGCGGCGAACAGCCAGCCCGGCGTCATGCCGAGCGAGCCCAGGAAGCCCGCCGTACCGGCGAAGCCGCCGCCGCCGAAGGCGCCGAACGCCTTCTGCAGGCCGTGGGGAACGAGAAAGCCGCCGACGACGAGCCGGAACAACAGCTCGGCGAGCGGGTCGAGGGTCCGGTAGACCGGACCCAGAAACGGCAGGATCAGCCGCTGGTTCGTGGTGGACACGGGTAGACTCCTCTTGCGGTCCCGCCCCGACGGCGGAGACGGCAAGAAGCTGACCGCTCCGCTGATCCGCATCAACCGTGCAGCCGTGACATGTGTGTTGCGCCAGGAGGATCAATGCGAGCCGCGGCATTGCCCGGAATGTCGGCGCTGCCTATTGTCCGACCGTCTCCCCGGGCGCGCCGGAGCCGGCAGGAGGCGGCAGGGTCGAGGCGGATGATGGCTGGCAGCGAGAGACAGGGCGGATCTGCTCGGGGCGCGGCCGTGCTGCACCTGGAGAGCTTCCTGCCCTACCGCCTGATGATGCTGGCAGACGAGGTGAGCCAGTCGTTGGCGCGGATCTACGGCAGTCGCCATGGCCTGGCCAATCCGGAGTGGCGCGTTCTCGCCGCGTTGGGCCAGCATGATCGGATGACCGCCACCCAGATCGGCCGGAACAGCCGGATGCACAAGACAAAGGTGAGCCGCGCGGTGGCCGAGTTGGAGCGGCGTGGGCTCTTGGTGCGCACCGCCTCGCCGGCCGATCTTAGGGTGCTGCATCTGGCGCTGACCGATGCGGGGCGCGCGGTCTACGACGACATCGTCCCGCTCGCGGTGGAATTTGCCGCCGATCTCGCCTCCGGCCTGTCGCCGGACGACGCGGTGGCGCTCGACCGCCTGCTGTCGGCCCTGATGGCCCGGGCATCGGCGAGCGCGGACGGGGCCGCCGATGTCGAGGTCTGATCTTCGGCCGCCGGCCGTGTCACGCGCTCGCGAAATCGTGGCCAGGCGGCCGTTTGACCCTCGGCCGGGCGCTTCCCATACTGTCCCCGGCCGACTCGCCGGCCGATTTCTAGAACGTTGCTGGAACGGGGCGTGCGACAGGGTGACCAGGGGCCGGATCGCGTGGATTGCCGCCGCCGTGCTGGCCGTGCTGCCAGGGGGGTCCGGGGCTTTGGCCCAGGATGCTGGCTACTGCGTCCAGCTCGAGGCCAGACTCGTCCATCTCGAGCGCTCGCGGTCGGGCTCCTCGACCAATGTCACCCGCTACGACGGAGCGATCGCCAAGCTGCGGCAACAGCTTGACACCGCGCGCCGGCAGGCGGTGCAGGCCGGCTGTGGACCGCAGCAGGGCTTCCTGTTCTTTCGGCCGCCGCGTCCGCCCTATTGCGGCGACCACGACGCGATCGTTTCCAGGCTGGAGGCCAATCTCAGGGCGCTGGAGAACCAGCGTGGCGCCATCGCGCCGATGCGGGCGGCCTCTGGCGACCGCGAGCGGGCGCAGCTGCTTGCAGCGCTCGGCGAGCACAATTGCGGTCCGCAATATGCCCGCTACGCGCCCCGTCCCGGCTCGGGTGGCCTGTTCGGCTTCTTCAACCGCGACTACACGCGCGATCCCTACGCCGAGACGCCCGGCGGCTACGACCACTACGGTACGTTCCGCACCATTTGCGTCAGAAGCTGCGACGGCTATTTCTGGCCGATCAGCTTCTCCACCGTCTCGACCCATTTCGGCAATGACGAGCAGATCTGCCGGGCAAGCTGCCCCGGCGCCGACGTCTCGCTCTACATCCACCGCAATCCGGGCGAGGCGCCGGAGGACGCGGTTTCGCTGTCGGGCCAGCCGCTGAGCGCGCATCCGAACGCGTTCCGGCATCGCCGCGAATACGTCCAGGACTGCTCCTGCCGAACCGAAGCGCGGACGGCGGCGCTGAGCGAACGGGTGATCGTCGATATCAATGGGCGCAACGGACCGGCCGGAGCAGAAGCGAGCAAAGGCAGGACCGCGATAGCCGCGCGCGCCGATGCCGGCCCAATGTCGTTGCCGCG
>JAEYRQ010000349.1 GCA_023435545.1 Pseudomonadota bacterium
TTATCGATGCGGGCGACGTTCCCCGGCTCGAGACCGGTGGTCTCGTCGCCGGCGAGCTCGAAGGACAAAGGGTGCGCGTTCGCGGATGGGTCTTGGACGACAGGGGTCCGGCTATCCAGGTCACGCATCCGGGGCAGCTGGAAGTTGTCGGGACGAGGTGACCACAAACAGTCTCTGATGGCGCGCAAGCGGCTGCTGGCGGCGGCGCTCATGCTCGCGCTGTCGGGCTGCGCCGGTGGCAGCCTCACTGACGCCGACACCGGCGGAGTGCCAGCCGTCACGCCTCCCGTTCGTCCGGCCTCCGCCGCTTCCGGCTTCGAGACGCGGGAGATTGCGCTCGGACAGCGCGAACATCCCAAGATTGTCGCCGCCTTCGGCGGGACCTATGCCGACCCTGATCTGCAGCGCTTCCTCGACAAGATGGTCGTCGACCTTGCGACCGTCTCCGAGCGGCCCGACCTCAGCTACACGGTGACGGTGCTCAATTCGCCGTCGATCAACGCCTTCTCGCTGCCGGGCGGATACGTCTATGTGACGCGCGGTCTGCTGGCCCTGGCAAACGACACCTCCGAGATCGCCAACGTGCTCGCCCACGAAATGGCCCACATAACCCAGCGCCATGCGATCCAGCGCGAGCAGCAGGCGAGTTCCGTCGCGGTGATGAGCCAGGTCGTCACCGACGCGATCCGCGACCCGGAGACCGGCCAGGCCGCGTTGGCGCTGACGAAGGGACGCCTGGCGCAGTTCTCCCGGCAGCAGGAGCTCGACGCCGATGTGATCGGGATCAAGACCGCGGTGCGGGCCGGTTATGATCCCGAGGGCTCGGTCAACTTCCTGCGGGCGCTGTAACGGCAGACGGAGCTGCACTCGCGGGTGCTGAACCAGGCCTACGATCCGGGCCGCGTCGACCTGTTCGCCAGCCATCCCGCGACGCCGCAGCGGATCCTCGCCGCCGAGCGCGAGGCGCGCCAGGTCGCGCGCACCACGGAGTTCCAGCGCGACAGCGCGGCCTATCTCCGGGTGATCGACGGGCTGCCCTTCGGCGACGATCCGCGCGAGGGCTTCGTGCAGGGCCGCACCTTCGTCCATCCGCAGCTCGGCATCACCTTCACGGCCCCGCAAGGATATGGGCTGGAGAACACGTCGCGTGCGGTGGTCGGCTTCTCAGAGGCCGGCGACATCATCCGATTCGACGCGGTGAGCGTGCCGGCGAGCGTCAGCCTGACGGAATACCTGGCCACGGACGCGGTGCGGGGCGGCCAGGTGACGCAGATCGAACCGATGACGATCAGTGGGCTGCCGGCTGCGACCGCGACGGTGGCCAGCGAGGGCTGGAGCTTCAAGGTCGCGGCAATTCGCGGGCAGGGGTCGCGGGTCTATCGCTTCATCCTGGCGACGCGCGATCTGAACGCCGAGCGCGAGCGCGAGCTTCTCGCCTCCGCGCAGAGCTTCCGCATCGTGCCGGAGGAGGTGGCGCGCGGTATCCGCCAGCAGCGGATTTCGATCGTCCGGGTTGGGTCCGGCGATACGGTGGAGACGGTCGCTAGCCGCATGGCGTTCGATGACCATCGGATCGAGCGGTTCCGGACGCTCAACGGCTTGTCCCCGGGCGATCGTCTGAGCGCCGGGCAGATGGTGAAGATCGTCGTCCAGTAGCGAACCGGCCCGGGAGGGCGGCGCAAGCCGCCGTGTCGGCGCCGTCAGATCAGCGCCCCGGCCCCCGGCTCCTGGTCGATCAGTGCCGCCCGCAGCTTCTCCAGCGCCCGGCTCTCGATCTGGCGCACGCGCTCCTTGGAGATGCCCAGCGCGAGGCCGAGGGCTTCGAGCGTCGCGCCCTCCTCGCGCAACCGACGCTCGCGCACGATCTTGAGCTCGCGCTCCGACAGCACCTCGAGCGCGGCCTTGAGGCGCCGGGAGCGCTTCTCGCTGTCGATCGCCTCGCCGACAGTCTCGTCCTGCAGCGGCGCGTCGGAGACCAGGAAATCCTGGCGCTCGGCGCTCCCTTCGGACTCGATGGCCGGGGCGTTCAGGCTGGAGTCAGGCGCCGAGAGGCGCGCGTCCATCACCGCCACGTCGTTCTCCGATACCCCGATCGCCTCGGCGATGCGCTGGTGCAGCTCGGGCTCCGACAGGGGCGAGGGACCCTGGCCGAGTTTCGCCCGCAGCCGGCGCAGGTTGAAGAACAGCGCCTTCTGCGTCGAGCTGGTGCCGCCGCGCACGATCGACCAGTTGCGGAGGATATAGTCCTGGATAGAGGCCCGGATCCACCACGTGGCATAGGTCGAGAACCGGACGTCGCGGTCCGGCTCGAAGCGAGCTGCGGCCTCCAGGAGCCCGACGTGACCCTCCTGGATTAGGTCGGACATCGCGAGGCCGAAATGACGGAAGCGCGCCGCGATGGCGATCACCAGGCGCATATGCGCGTGGGTAAGCCGGTGCAACGCGGCCTCGTCCCCCTCGTTCCGCCAGCGCTGGGCGAGGGTCTGTTCCTCGTCCTTGGCGAGATAAGGGGCGTTCATGGCCGCACGCACGAAGCGGCGGCGGGGACTCATGGTGCTCTGCATGGCGTCACGACCACCGTTTGACGACTGTCGTCTGCGACAAGATTACGTTCGAGGCACCGGCACGGTTCAATGCATCAAAGCAGAAAAGCCGCCCGGCATGAAGTCGGGCGGCCTGCAATGCTGGCATGCGCGTGTAACAGTCGCGTTATGTCACGCGGCTTCGTCGCGCTCCTCCTCGTCGGATTCGACCTCAGCCTCGGCGGCTGCGCCGCGCTTCGGCCCCTTGGCTAGCATGGCTTCGATCTCGCGGATCGCCTCGGTCTCGGTCAGCCGCTTCACCGCCGAGACCTCGCGCGCCATCCGGTCGAGCGCCGCCTCATAGAGCTGACGCTCGCTGTAGGACTGCTCAGGCTGCGCATCCGAGCGGTGCAGGTCGCGGACCACCTCGCCAATAGCGATCAGGTCGCCGGAATTGATCTTCGCCTCGTACTCTTGGGCACGCCGGCTCCACATCGTCCGCTTCACGCGGGCGCGGCCCTTCAGCACATCGAGCGCCTTGGCGACGATCGTCTCCTCGGAGAGCTTGCGCATCCCGACGCTGGCAACCTTGCCGACCGGAACCCGCAGCGTCATCTTGTCCTTCTCGAAATTGATCACAAACAGTTCGAGCTTGGTGCCGGCCACCTCCTGCTCCTCGATCGCCGTGATCTGCCCAACGCCGTGAGCGGGATAGACGATGTACTCGGCGGTCCGGAAACCATGACGCGTTGCCGATTTCTTGTTGTTGCGGGTGGTCATTCTTCTATCTGAACTCCTGAACGTCGCCAGCGCGACGCATGGGCCAAAGACAAACCGCGCGGTCCTGCGGTTGCCGCCGCGCCGTCACGAGCCGGAATGCCCTCGGGGCCGAGCCGGCGACAAGCCCGGCCATCGTCGGAACATTGTTCCGGCGCCCAAAAATATTGCCCGGTCAACGGGCGGTTCAGGTGAGGGAATTCACCAGCGATTTCTTTTATATATCACATTTTTCCGGGAAATCCAAGTGTTGCAGCGCAATAGGGCAGGGCGCTGCCGCCACGCGACCGCGCGTGGACCACTCTCCAACCATCCTGGTTCTTGCGCCGCTTCGCCTTGCGCCGATGTGCCGGAACGTCCGGAATCGGCCCGGCTCGGGTCGATCAGTCGCCTTCTCCCGGCTCCGGAGAGAATTCGCTCTCCAGCTTGCCGGGCTTGCCGTCCCAGTCCTTGGCGTCAGCCGGTGGTTCGCGCTTGACCGTGATGTTGGGCCATTTTGCCGCATACTCGGAATTGAGCTCGATCCAGCTCTCCAGCCCAGGCTCGGTATCCGGCTTGATTGCCTCCGCCGGACACTCGGGTTCGCACACCCCGCAGTCGATGCACTCATCGGGGTGGATCACCAGCATGTTGGCGCCCTCGTAGAAGCAGTCGACCGGACAAACCTCCACGCAATCCATGTATTTGCACCGGATGCAGTTGTCGGTGACGACGTAGGTCATACCATTCTCCAGGGGCAGGCTGCCAACCGGACGTGGTGCCTATCGCTTTTACCGGAACGGTTCAAGCGGGCGGGCGGGATTAGATTTCTCAATCATCTGGAGCCGGAAGACTCTGTTTCCACGCGACCAGATGTCGCCGTTCGCGCTTGGTCGGTCGGCCGGCTCCGGGCTCCCGCGTTCCCGGCGATGCCACCCCGGCCACTGCATCCTCGGGCTCCGAAGGGGTCAGGTCGGTGTACAATGCCAGTACCGTAGAGGCGGGGCCGCGGCGCTCGGAGAAGCCCTCTACCCGCAGCACCCTCACGCCGCCGGGAAGGCTGGCCGTGACGACGTCGCCTTGCTTGACCGGCTGGCTCGGCTTGGCGACGCGGGCGCGGTTGAGCCGGACGCGACCCTCTGCGACCAGGCCGGCCGCAAGGCTCCGTGTCTTCGCCAGCCTCGCGTGCCACAGCCACCGGTCGATGCGCTGGCTGTCGCTCAAGCGTCGCGCCTGTCCCGCTCGGCGAGCGCGTCCCGCAGTCCCTTCAGCGCCGCGAAAGGCGACAGGGGATCGGGCTCGCGCGTTTCACGGCGGCCGCCGGAGCGGGTC
>JAEYRQ010000431.1 GCA_023435545.1 Pseudomonadota bacterium
GTTCCTGTTCTTCCGCTACACGCGGATCGGCGTGGCGATGCGCGCCACCGCGCAGGACGAGACGACGGCGCTGCTGATGGGTGTCGACGTCAAGCGGATCTCGGCGCTCGCCTGGGCGATCGCCGCGGTCGTGTCGGGGCTCGCCGGCATCGCCTTCGCGATGATGATCTCACGGGCGCCTGACATGTGGTTCATGGGCTTGAGGTCGTTCCCCGCCACCATCCTTGGCGGCCTCGATTCCGCGCTCGGCTCCGGCTTCGGCGGGCTGATCATCGGTGTCATCGGCGACCTGTCCGAAGGCTATATCGGCCAGGGCCTCAAGGAGATCTCCGGCTTCGTCGTCATCATCGTGATCCTGATGGTCCGGCCCTACGGACTGTTCGGCCAGAAGGAGCTGGAGCGCGTCTGATGCGGACCCATCACTTCGTCGAGTCCTACGAAAGGCAGGTCGCGCTCTGCGACAATCCGGTGACCTGGATCTGGGTCGCGGTGCTGCTCGCCGGGCTGATCGCCTTTCCGCTGATGGTCGGCAACTACTTCATCGCCATGGCGACCACGGTCGTGTTCGCGGCGATCGGCGCGATCGGGCTCAACCTGCTGACGGGCGTCACCGGGCTGATCTCGCTCGGGCAGGCGGGGTTCCTGGCGGCGGGCTGCTACACGACCGCGCTGCTGATCGCCGACTATGGGTGGCCGCCGGAATTCGCCTTCCTCGCGTCAGGCGTGGTGGCGGCGGCGCTCAGCGTGGTGATCGGCATCCCGTCGCTGCGTCTGAAGGGACTGTATCTGGCGATCACCACGCTCGCCTTCTCCTTCATCATCACGCATTTCCTGCTCTACGCGGAATCGGTGACGCACGGGCCCTACGGCGTCAGGGTCGAGAACCTCAATTTCCTCGGTCTCAACCTCGCCGCGCCGATTCAGCTCTTCTACTTCACGCTGGCCGTTGCGGTCCTCGTCACGCTCGCAGCGCTCAACATCATGCGCAGCAGGGTGGGGCGGGCCTTCACCGCCATCCGCGACCACGACGTGGCGGCCCGCGTGATGGGCATCAGCCTGCCGCGCTACAAGCTCGCCGCCTTCATGGTCTCGTCCTTCATCGTCGGGCTCGCCGGCGGGCTGATGGCCATCCACTTCCGCTTCATCAATGTCGACCTGTTCAGCCTGCTGCTATCGATCGAGGCGCTGGCGATGATCATCGTCGGCGGCCTCGGCTCGGTGGCGGGCGCCATCCTCGGCGCGGTGTTCATCGTGCTCCTGCCGGAGGTGACGCGCGAGCTGCTCGACCTCCTGCCGTCGAGCATCACCGCGATGCTGTCGACCTACATCTACGAGATCCGCGGCCTGCTCACGGGTCTCGCCATCATCGTCATGCTGCGCATCGAACCGCACGGCCTGATCGGGCTCTGGCGGGACGTGAAGCGGTACTGGACCCACTGGCCCCTGTCGGTGTGAGGCGGGAACGCCTGCATCGCCGGGACCACAGCAACGGGTAACAAAGGGAGGACTGACATGGCATTCAAAACTTTCGCCATACGGGCCGGCACACTGGCCGGCACATTGGCAGCGGCGGCCGTTCTCGCCGCGACGGCCTCCGCATCCGCGGAGCCGGGGGTAACCGACACGGAGATCGTCATCGGCAACATCCTGCCGATGTCGAGCTCGGCGGCGCTGGTCGGCCGGGCGGCGCATTTCGGCTCAGTGGTCGCCGCCGCCGAGACCAACGCGGCCGGCGGCGTCAACGGCCGCCAGATCGTCATCAAGACCGAAGACGACGGCTACGTGCCGGCCCGCACGGTGCAGGGTCTGCGCAAGCTGAGCGACGAGGGTGTGTTCGGGCTGATCGGCACCGGCGCCGGCGCCGGCACCGCGGCGATCCTGCCCATTCTCGAGGAGGAGAAGATCCCGGCGATCGTCTCGTTCTCGCCGTTGCAGGCCGCCGTGGAGCCGGTGAAGCCGACCGTCTTCATGCTCGGCGCCTCGTATCAGGACCTGCTCTACGCCCAGCTCAAGTACATCCACGACAACCGCAATCCCGAGAACGCCAAGTACGGGGTGATCCGCCAGGACGACGATTTCGGTGTGCAGGTCGAGGAAGCCTTCCAGCGGGCGGTCGATGAGTCCGGCGTCGATGCGGCGGCGCCGATCCGCTTCAAGCGCGGCCAGAAGGACTTCGGTGCGGAGATGCTGCGGGTCCGCTCCGACGGCGTCAACGTGCTGGTCGCCGGCGGCGTCACCACCGAGACGCCGACGATGCTGAAGGAGGCGAGCAAGTTCAAGCTGCCGCTGGAGATCGCCACCGTGCCGACCTCGACGCTGCCGCCGATCATGGGGCTCGCCGCGCCGACCGGCTACACCTACCTCAGCGGCGACTACATCTCGCCGATGGGATCGGACGGGGCCGCACACTTCGAGAAGATGGTGGCTGAGCATCTCAGCGAGGAAGAGCAGAAGGCGGTCAACCGCTACTCGCTCACCGGCTACGTCGCCACGCTGATGATGATCGAGGCGATCCGCCGCTGCGGCGACGAGCCGACGCGGGCCTGCGTCGTCGAGAAGCTGGAGTCGGGCGAGGAGTTCGACACCGCCGGCGTCACCCTGCCGCTCACCTTCACCAAGGACCGCCACATCTCGGCGACCGCGGTTCGCGTGCTCGAGATCGATCCGGCCGCCGGAACGGTCACCACGCTCACCGACTTCGCCGAGTACTGAACCCTGTCCTCCCCGGCGGGCGGGTGACCGCCCGCCGGATATTCCCAGAGTTCGAGTGACACCTCCGCACATGCCGACCGCATCCCCGCCCTTCCAGAAGGTTCTGATCGCCAATCGCGGCGAGATCGCCTGCCGTGTGATGCGCACCCTCGACGAAATGGGCATCGCGTCCGTCGCGATCCATCACGCCACCGAACGCCGGGCGCGGCATGTGGCGATGGCCAGCGAGGCTTTCGAAATCGACGGCGAGACGCCGGTTGCGGCCCATCTCGACGGGCAGCAGATCGTCGACATCGCGGTTCGGGCAGGGGCCGGGGCGATCCATCCCGGCTATGGCTTCCTGTCGGAGAATTCCGGTTTCGCCGAGATGGTCGAGGCGGCCGGGCTGACCTTTATCGGTCCGCAGCCGGCCTCGATCCGGCTGATGGGCGACAAGATCGAGTCGCGGCGTTTCGCCGAGATGAACGGCGTACCGGTCGCCCCGTCGGTGCTGCCGACCGGCGATCTCGACGCCTTCCTCGCCGAGGCCGGTTCGATCGGATTCCCGCTACTGATCAAGGCGTCTGCGGGGGGCGGCGGCAAGGGCATGAGCATCGTCCGCTCCCCCTCCGAACTCGCCGAGAAGGCGCGCGTGGCCGCGAGCGAGGCCGAGCGCTATTTCGGCGACGGCCGCGTCTATGCCGAACTCTATGTCGAGCGGCCGCGCCACATCGAGGTGCAGGTGTTCGGCGACGCTGGCGGCAACGTCATCCACCTGTTCGAGCGCGAATGCTCGGTGCAGCGGCGGTTCCAGAAGATCATCGAGGAGGCGCCCGCGTCGGGCCTCGCCGAGCCGCTCAGGCAGGAGATCTGCGAGGCCGCGGTGCGCCTGGCGAGGGCGGCAGGCTACCGCAATGCCGCGACCGTCGAGTTCATCCTGTCGCCGGACGGCCGCTTCTTCTTCCTGGAGATGAACACCCGGCTGCAGGTGGAGCATCCGGTCACCGAGATGGTGACGGGGCTCGATCTCGTCCGCCTGCAGGTCGAGGTCGCCGCCGGGCGGCCGCTGCCGGTCCGGCAGGAGGATGTCCGCCTCGCCGGCCACGCCATCGAGTGCCGCATCTGTGCCGAGGATCCGCAGAACGGCTTCCTGCCGCAGACGGGGCGTCTGTTGCGCATGGATCTGCCGACGGGCCCGCACATCCGCTTCGAGAACGGGCTGGTCGAGGGGCAGGCGGTGACCAGCGCCTTCGATCCGATGCTGGCCAAGCTGGTCGCGCACGGCGAGAGCCGCGCGGCGGCGATCGAGGCGGGGCTCGCGGCACTGCGCGACACCGTGTTGCTCGGCGTCGGCACCAACACCGACTACCTCGCCCGGGTTCTCGACCATCCGGCCTTCCGCGCCGGCGATCTGCATACCGGCTTCGTCGAGGAGCATGCCGGCGACCTTGCGCTGCCACCGCCGGGGGCAGACGAGATCGGGGCGGCGCTGGTGGCGGCCGCGCTCGGCTTCCGGGAGTTCCGCGCTCTCGCCTTCGACGTCCCCGACCCCTACGCCGCGATGGGCGGCTGGAGGAACTGACCATGGCGCTGAAGCTGACGCTTGGCGGCGAGCCGCACGCGCTCGAGATCCTGGCGCGCCGGCCCGACCTTGTGCTCGCCGTCGACGGCAGGCGCCTGCGCGTCGCCGATCACGGCACGGCGGGCGGCGTCCGGACGATCGAGATCGACGGGCATCGTGTCGACTTCATCGAGGCGCGCGACGGCAACACCGTGCATCTGAGGCTCGCCGGCCGGACCTGGGCGATCTCGCTGGTCGATCCGCGCGATGCGGCGGGCGAGCATACCGGCGGCGCCGACGAGATCCGCGCGCCGATGCCGGGCGCGGTGGTCAGCGTGCACCGGCGCGAGAACGATCAGGTGAAGCGCGGGGAGACGGTGTTGACCATCGAGAGCATGAAGCTGCAGACCGCGCTCGCCTCGCCGCGCGACGGTGTGATCGCCAGGCTGCTCAAGGGTGAGGGCGAGACCTTCGACAAGGACGAGGTCGTCGTCCTGCTGGCACCGGAGCTTCCGGCCGCAGGCGAGGCGGCGGAGTAGCAGCCATGCGCAGGATCCTGTCGTCGATCAACACCTCCTCGGCCCAGTTCCGGCACAACGAGGCGCACAACCGCAGGCTCGCCGCCGAACTGCGCGAGAAGCAGGACAAGGCCCGTCACGCCCGTCCCGCCCGCGACCTCGAGCGGCTGGCGCGGCAGGGCAAGATGCTGCCGCGCGAGCGGGTGGAGAAGCTGCTCGACCCCGGCACGCCGTTTCTGGAACTCTCAACGCTCGCTGCCGACATGGCCTATGACGGCGACTCGCCTGGCGCCAGCATCATCACCGGCATCGGCATCGTCTCGGGCCGCGAGGTGATGATCCACGCCGACGATTCCTCGATCAAGGGCGGCGCCTGGTATCCCTTGTCGGTGAAGAAGATCGTCCGCTGCCTCGACATCGCCATCGAGAACCGGCTGCCGGTCGTGCATCTGTGCGATTCCGCCGGCGGGTTCCTGCAGCTCCAGTCGGAGGTGTTCCCGGACCGTTACATGGGCGGCCGGGTGTTCCGCAACCAGTGCATCCTGTCGAAGATGGGGGTCAAGCAACTGGCGCTCGTCTTCGGCCACTGCACGGCGGGCGGCGCCTACATTCCCGGCCTGTCCGACTACAACGTCATCGTGCGCGGCACCGGCGCGGTGTTCCTCGGCGGCCCGCCGCTGGTGAAGGCTGCCACCGGGGAGGAGGTCAGCGTCGAGGATCTCGGCGGTGCGGAGATGCACACCACGGTCAGCGGCACCTGCGACTATCCCGCCGCAACCGAGGAGGAGGCGATCGCCATCGGCCGCGAGATCGTCGCGCAGTGGGACCGTCCGAAGAAGTGGGACTGCCAGCGCGAGGAGCCGGAAGCGCCCTGGTACGATCCCCAGGAGCTCTACGGAATCCTGCCCGACGACATCAAGAAGGGCTTCGACATGCGCGAGGTGATCGCGCGCATAGTCGACGGCAGCCGCTTCCACGAGTACCAGCCGAACTACGGCACGACGCTGGTCTGCGGGTTCGCCAACATCTGGGGCTGGAAGGTCGGCATCCTCGCCAACAACGGCGTTCTGTTCAACGATTCCTCCCTGAAGGGCGCCCACTTCATGGAGCTGTGCAACCAGAACAACACGCCGCTCGTCTTCCTGCAGAACATCACCGGCTACATGGTCGGACGCGCCTATGAGCGGCAGGGCATCACCAAGGACGGCGCCAAGATGATCATGGCCCAGTCCTGCTCGCGGGTGCCGAAGTTCACGGTGATGTGCCACGGCTCGTTCGGGGCCGGCAACTACGGCATGTGCGGGCGCGCCTTCGATGGCCGCTTCCTGTTCACCTGGCCAAACCACCAGATCGGCGTGATGGGTGGCGAGCAGGCGGCGAACACGCTGGCCGAGGTCAAGCTGAAGCAGATGCAGCGCAACGGCGGTGACGTCGACCAGGCGGTGATCGACCGGCTCTGGGAGGAGACACGGGCGGCGTATCTCGAGCAGCTTTCGGCCTACTACTCCACGACCAACCTCTGGGACGACGGCATCCTCGATCCGGTCGACACGCGAAACGCGCTCGGCATGGCGATCACCGTCTCGCTCAACGCGCCGCTCGGCGATCCCGGTTACGGCGTCTTCCGGTTCTGAGGATACCGATGGACGGCGAGGGGGCGCGTGGTATCTCTCCGGCGAGAACGAGGGACTTACGGAGACGGCGGGATGACGGAATACGAGGATATCTCACTGGCAATCGAGGGCGGCGTGGCGCGACTGACGGTCGAGCGTGCCGACAAGCTCAATGCCATGCGCAACCAGACGGCGGACGAACTCTGCGACGCCTTCGCGCGGGTCGAGGCGGACGATGCCGTCCGGGCGGTGATCGTCACCGGTGCGGGCCGGGCCTTCGGCGCTGGCTATGACCTTGCGACGATTGCCCCGGACGAGACGCCGGCGCTCGATCATGTGCTGGAGGCACATTTCAATCCCCTGATACGGCGGATGCGGTCCTCCCGCCTGCCGATCGTTTCGGCCGTCAACGGCCCCTGCGCCGGCGCCTCGGTCGGCGTCGCGCTGGCGGCCGATATCGTGCTGGCCGGGCGGTCGGCCTTCTTCTACGAGCCGTTCGTCGGCATCGCGCTGGTGCCGGATGCCGGCAACACGCTGTTCCTGCCGGCGATCGCCGGGCGGATCCGCGCGTCCGCGGCGATGCTACTTGGCGAGCGGATCACCGCCGAGGAGGCGCTGTCCTGGGGCCTGGTGTGGCGGGTCGTCGAGGACGCCCAACTCGAGGCGCAGGCTGAAGGCATAGCCCGCAAGCTCGCCGGCCTCGCGCCGTCCGCCGTCGCGGCGACCAAGCGCATGATCGCGCGGGCATCGGAGCCTCAGCTCGACGCCCAGCTCGACCTCGAACGCGACGTCCA
>JAEYRQ010000463.1 GCA_023435545.1 Pseudomonadota bacterium
CGGCCCAGCAGGTCCGACAGGCACTCATAAGCCTGTCGGACCTGCCGACGCCGAGGTAGGATTGAAACAGGTGGAACGACATCCGGTCCCGAGCCAGACCTTTGGGGGGCGAAGCTCATGAGACTCACCGAGCGCCAGACCCGGATCATCCGCGAGAGCTTTCACGCGGTAAGCGGGGACGCCGCTGGATCGGCTGCGTCCTTCTACGCGCATCTGTATCGTATTGCCCCGCAGACGGAGCACCTGTTCGTCGCGGACATGACCCGTCAGGGCGCAAAGCTCATGAGTACGCTGGCCGTGGCTGTGGGCCACATTGACGACTGGAACACGCTGAGGCCGATACTCGAGGACCTCGCGATGCGCCATCTGGCGTACGGCGTTCGGGCCGAGCACTATCCCGTGGTCGGGGAGGCCCTGCAGGCAATGTTCGCGGAGCGTCTGGGCTCCGCGTGGACACCGGAAGCGGCGGCGGCCTGGGCGGAAGCCTATGCGGCGATCCAACAGGTCATGGTCGAGGCCGCCTACCCGTTACCTGCGGTCGACGTGATATTCCGGTAGAGCCGAGACGCCTCCGCGATTCAGGGCTTGCCGTTCCCGGAGGTCTTCGGCGGACCAGACCGAACGATCCGCCTGTGGCCGTGTCACCGATGCCTACGCCGGCACCGGCGGCAGAGGCGAGTCAGCAGGCCGGCTCCCGGGACATCGGGGCCATAGCCTCCGCCGTGTTCGGACCGCGCTCCGGGCCGTCGACGAGCCGGTCGGTGACCGCGGCCGACAGCCAGATCGCGCTGAGCGTCACCCACGCCGTCAGGGCGAAGATGGAGGCGCCGGTGACTCCCGCCCCGACCGCGCAGCCGCCGGCGAGCATGCCGCCGAACCCCATCAGCGCGGCGCCGACCAGATAGCGGCGCATCGCGTGACCGCCGTGGAAGCCCTGGATCGCCAGTTCACGGGTCGCAAATGCGGCGAGGAACGATCCGAGGAAGACGCCCGGCACGAGGCCGACATCGAAGTCGAGGATCGTGCCCGGTGGCGACAGGAACAGCATCAGCGCATCGGCCGACGGTCCGGTGAAGGTGATCCCCTCGACCAGTACGGGATCGAAAGCCTGGCGGGACATGGAATCGGTGAACCACCAGGCGAGCGGGATGGCGAGACCTGTGCCGATCGCCGCGAGGCTGCGCCACCAGCCGGCGCGCGCGCTGATCGCCACGAACAGCCCGGCGGCGAGCCACAGGCCGGCGAAGCCGAGCGCCAGTGGCGTCGCGGCCCCGAGGAAGGCGAGCAGGTCATTGCCGCCGATATGGGTGGTGGTGAAGAGAGAGGCGGCGGATTCGCGGACGGGCCTGAGGAAACCGCGCAGGCTCGCCTGGGCGACGACCGCGAAGACCAGTCCGGCGAGCAGGGCACGGAGGTTGCCCGTTGCCGACAGCACCAGCAGCCGGCTCGCGCAGCCGCGCGCCAGCACCATGCCGCTGCCGAACATCAGTCCGCCGAGGGCAGCACCGGACAGGCTTTGCGGCGAGGCGAGCTGGCGGGCCTCGGACAGGTTCGCCGCCCCGAGCCCAACCAGCGCCTGGGTGCCGAGCACGGCGGCGGAGAAGGCCAGCAGCCAGACGGCGAGCTTCTGGCCGATCGAACCATGCGCGAACTCGATGACCGCCGCACGCAGGCAGAACCGGCTCTGCTGGGCGAAGGCCCCGAACGCCATGCCGACGACGAGGCCACCGGCGGCGAGAATCCAGGGCTCGTCGAACCGGTCGAGGAGGAACTCGAGATCCATGTTGTCGCGCCCCGTGGTCCCGGTGCCGTCGTGGCGGCGGGCTGATCGTCTCGGCTCAACGATCCTGCGGCGGCCTCCTCACGCATTGACCTGGCTCAACGGAACGAAGATAAATGCACGAAAACGAATATATGGAGGAGCGAGATGTCCGGAACGGTGCGGCACGGGGCGACCCGTCGAGGATTTCTGGCCGGCGGTGGCGCGCTTGCGCTTGCGGCCGGACTGGGCATCAGGCGCGTACGCGCGGCCGATACGGTGGCGCTCGGCGACGGTGAGGTGACCATCCTCTCCGACGGCAGCCTGATGCTGCCGATGGGCTTTGTGCTGCCGGAGCAGGCGCCGGAGGATATCGCGGCACTGTTGGTGCCGCATGGACTTGCCACCGACGGCTTGCGGCCGGACTGCAACGTGACACTGCTGCGCCGCGGCGACAGCCTGGTGCTGTTTGATGCGGGCGCGGGGCAGATGTTCCAGGACACCGCCGGCAAGCTCGTCGACAGCCTCGCCGCGGTGGGCATCGACCCGGCGGAGATCTCCGACGTGGTCTTCACCCACGCCCATCCCGACCACATCTGGGGTGTGCTCGACGAGTTCGACGAGCCGGTCTTCTCAGAGGCCCGCTACTGGGTTCCGCAGGCCGAGTGGGATTACTGGCGTGCCGAGGAGACGCTGGATGCCATGCCGGAGGAGCGCAAGAGCTTCGTCGTCGGCGCGCGCACCCCGCGCGACGCCGTCGAGGGTATAGACGCGCGGGTG
>JAEYRQ010000527.1 GCA_023435545.1 Pseudomonadota bacterium
GCACCAGGCCGCGTGCCGAATAGCGGCCGGGCGGCAGGAACAGCGGCGAATCGGTCAGGCGGGTCTCGTCCAGCGCGCGCTGGATCGCCACCGTCTGGTCGGCCTCCGTATCGGTCAGGATGCCGAACCGTGCCGCATCGATGCCGAGCGCCTGGGCGTTGCCGCTGCGTGGCACCAACGGAGTGAGAACTGCGGCGGCCGCGCCCAGGAGGAACGAACGCCGGGTCTGGAATGTTGGACGGGTCATGGGTCGCGGCGCAGCAACATGGATGCCAGACATCATCGTGCCGATGCGGCACGATCAGGCGCCAGGATACCTGCCTCGTGTCCCGGGGCGGGAACTGCGTGTTGCCCGCGAACCGGCTGCGGCCTATCTATGGCGGCGGCAGGGGGCAGCCGCGGTCAGCTACGTGACGTCTTTTCCCCTGAATCTGTCTAGATAACGAGGAGGGTCATCCGATGGCATTCGAACTTCCCGATCTGCCCTACGCTTACGACGCGCTGGCGCCGTACATGTCGGCGGAGACGCTGGAATACCACCACGACAAGCATCACCTCGCCTATGTCAACAACGGCAACAACCTGCTCAAGGGCAGCGAGTGGGAGGGCAAGAGCCTCGAGGAGATCGTCAAGGGCTCCTACGGCAAGAACCAGGGCCTCTTCAACAATGCCGGTCAGCACTTCAACCACATCCACTTCTGGAAATGGATGAAGCCGAACGGCGGCGGCAAGAAGCTGCCCGAGAAGCTCGCCAAGGCGATCGAGTCCGACATCGGCGGCTATGACAAGTTCCGCGACGAGTTCATCAATGCCGGCGTCACCCAGTTCGGCTCCGGCTGGAACTGGCTGGCGGTGAAGGACGGCAAACTCGCGATCATGAAGACCCCGAACGGCGAGAATCCGCTGGTTCACGGCGCGACGCCGATCCTCGGCTGCGACGTATGGGAACACTCCTACTACATCGACTACCGCAACCGCCGGCCCGACTACCTCGCCGCCTGGGTCGATCACCTGATCAACTGGGACTACGTCGAGGAGCTTTTCGACAAGGCAGGCTGAGGCCTTACCTTCGTAAGGACAGGAATGGCCGGGGGCTTCCCGGCCATTCACGCCTCTGAACGAGGATGATCGGATGGATTGCAGGTCGCCCGCCCTCGATATTGCGGCCTATCTGCGAAGGGTCGGCTATGACGGCCCGCTGGAGCCCGGCCTGGAAACGCTGTCGGGCCTGCATTTCTCTCATGCGCTGGCCATACCGTTCGAGAATCTCGATCCGCTGACCGGGCGACCGGTCAGGCTCGACATCGCCGCCTTGCAGCAGAAGCTCCTGCACGAGAATCGCGGCGGCTATTGCTTCGAGCAGAACCTGCTTTTCATGGAAGTGCTGCGCGCGCTCGGCTTCACGGTTTCCGGCCTGGCCGCCCGCGTCCTCTGGAACCTGCCGGAGGATGCGGTAACGCCGACCTCGCACATGCTGCTGCGCATCGACATGGGCGACGGCATCCGGATCGCCGACGTCGGCTTCGGCGGACTGACGCTGACGGCCCCGCTGCGCCTGGAAGCGGGCCTCGAACAGAAGACCCCGCACGAGACCTTCCGCCTCGACCGGGAGGGTGACGACTGGCGCATGCGCGCGCAGGTGGGCGGTGCGTGGCGGACGGTCTACCGGTTCGGGATGGAGGAGCGTTTCCAGGTCGACTACGAGGTCAGCAACTACTTCACCTCGACCAATCCCGAATCGCATTTCCTGCATTCGCTGATCGCCGCCCGTCCCAACCGGGAGGGCCGCCTCGCGCTCCTGAACAGGCGGTTGAGCATCTATCCCGGTGACGGCCGCGCGGCCGAGTCGCGCGAACTTGCCTCCCTCGGGGAGATCGAGACGGTGCTGGGCGAGGCCTTCGGGATTAGGATCCCCGATCGGACCGCCCTCGACCAGGCGCTGCGGCGGGAGGCGATTATCTAAGGGTCGGCCTGGAGGCGATTGAGGGGCTTATGCTGACAGTCTACACGGCCACCGGACGGGGCCTGCAGCCGATTGACGTCGAAGCCGGGCAGAAGCCGGACGCGGCTGTCTGGGTCGATCTGATGGCGCCCACACCTGAAGAGGAAGCCCTGGTACAGGGCTGGTTCGACATCGAGGTGCCGACCCGCGAGGAGATGCGCGAGATCGAGGTGTCGAGCCGCCTCTACGAGGAGGACGGCGCGCTGTTCATGACGATCCTGTCGATCCTGAACGCCGACGCGCCCCACGCCGACACGACCGACGTCACCTTCATCCTACTGCCGGGCACGCTGGTCACCGTCCGCCATGCCGAGCCTCGATCCATCACCCTGTACGTCCAGCGGGCTGGCAAGGCCGGTGCCTCCTGCAAGGCCCCCGATTTCGTGCTCCTCGGTCTCGTGGAGGCCTTCGTCGACCGCCTTGCCGACATCCTCGAGCGGACCGGCGCCGACATCGATACGATCTCCCGCGAGATCTTCGAGCACGAATCGAAGCGGCCGATGCGTCCGGCCGACTTCAAGGCGATTGTCGCGCGCATCGGCCGGGCCGGTGAGTTGGCCGCCAAGGTGCGCGAAAGTCTGGTGACGATCGTGCGCATGATGTCGTTCCTGTCGTCCGGTGTCGGCGAGGTGCGCCTGTCGAAGGAGGTGCGCACCCACATCAAGACCGCGACGCGCGACTGCACCCAGCTCGGCGACCACGCCACCTACCTGTCGAACAAGACCATGTTCCTGCTCGAGGCGACGATGGGCCTGATCAACATCGAGCAGACCAACATCATCAAGATCTTCTCGGTCGCGGCCGTGGCGCTGCTGCCGCCGACCCTGATCGCCTCGATCTACGGCATGAACTTCGCCCACATGCCCGAGCTCGAATGGACCTTCGGCTATCCGCTCGCGCTTGCCGCCATGATCGCATCCGCGGCGCTGCCATACGTCTATTTCCGGCGGAAGGGGTGGTTGTAAGGGCAGGGGCCGGGTTGATCTACCTCACGGCGGCCCGCCGCCGACCATGACATATTGATGTTTCTATGTGTTGGAGGTGCCTGCCATGATCACCAATATGGGCGGCATCGACCGCGTCGCGCGCGTCATCGTCGGCCTTGCCTTGATTGGGTTCGCCTTGTTCGGTCCGGCGGACATCGCCTGGAAGTGGATCGGCTGGATCGGCGTGGTGCCGCTGGTCACGGCGCTCATGGGCTGGTGCCCGGCCTATTCGCTGGTTGGACTGTCGACCTGCCCGATGAAGCCGAAGACCGAGTGAGGCGGCAGCCCGGCGATCTCCAGCACCAGCTTCGAGCGGACGGCATCGCGAAAGCTGCGGGCCTCGTCGGCGATCTCGACGAAGGCGCCCGGACCGCCGATGACCGAAGCCGCCATGTAGCTTTCCAGCGACATGCCGGCCGGTCCGCGATAGCCGCCGCCGGGTCGCTTGATCGCGAGCGCATTGATGGTGATCCCGTCCGCGACCGCATCGTCTCGCGCCGCCTCGACCGGCCGTCCGCCGATGTTCGGAGCGTCCGCCGAGACGTCGATCACCTTGCGCAGGCCCTCGAATCCGCTGGTGTTTATCATCCGGACCGAGAAATCGATCGCGGCCGAGATGGAATTGTAGCCGAATGCGCCACGGGGCCGCGTGACGAGCTTCTGCGCGAAGTCGGCGGCGGAGGCCTCGTCGCGGATCACCGCCCAGTCGACGATCACGACCTGCGACGATGGCGCGCCCCATTCCATGTAGGCGACCGCGATCGCCCCGTGCGGTCCGGACCCGATCGCCTGCAGCACCTCCGGGCTGGTCAGCGCCTCGGCGTAGCCTCGCCGCTGCAGCGCCAGTTCGTCCTCGTCGATCGAGCCGGACCCGTCGGCGGCGAGCACGAGTTCGAGATCGACCCGTTCCTGCGCGACGGCCGGCCAGGCGATCGCAACCGCGAACCAGGCTGCGATGGCGGCCAGAACAAGGCGACGAACGCCCGCAATCCTCAACGATCCCGCCCGCATGGGTAGCTGACCCTCCCTCTGCGTCAACAGGGGCATATGGAGGTATGGTGCGGCGCGGCAAGGCTTGCAGGGGAGGGCGCCTCAACCCCGTCCGTGCGCCCAGTCCCAGTACAGCTTCCGCGCCTGGCGGTAGACGGGGCCGGGCTGCAGATCGCGGTCGTCGATCCGGTTGATCGGCAGGAGCTTGGCGTAATTGCCGGTCGAGAACAGTTCGTCCGCTTCGGTCAGTTCGCGGTAGGTGATCACCCGTTCCCGAACCTCGATGCCATCGTCGCGCAACAGCGAGATCACCCGCTGCCGGGTGATGCCGTTGAGGAACGTCCCGTTCGGATAGGGCGTATGCACGACGCCATCCCGGACCATCATCAGGTTGGCGGTGGCGAGTTCGGCGACATTGCCAAGGGCATCCAGCACCACGGCGTTCTCGAATCCGCGGTCCTTGGCTTCCATCAAAGCCTTGGCGGAATTCGGATAGAGACAGGCCGCCTTGGCATTCACCGGGGCCTGCTCCAGCGTCGGCCGGCGATGGGAGGAGACAGTGACCGAGAAGCCGACATCGGCCGGCATCGGCACCTCGTAGATCGACAGGCAGAAACGGGTCGATTCAGGCAGCGGCGGCACGCCGAAATAGCCGCCTTCCTCCGCCCAGTACATCGGGCGGATATAGAGCGCGGCGTCGTCCGCGAACTTCGCAACACCCTCCTGGCACAGCGCGAGCATCGCTTCGGCGCTCATCGTCGGCTTGAGCCCCATCGCCTCGGCGGAGGTGTTGACCCTCGCACAGTGGCGATCCAGATCCGGCGTGACGCCCTCGAAGGCGCGGGCGCCATCGAACACGCATGAGCCGAGCCACAGCGCATGGCTGCGCGGGCCGACCAGCGGCGGATTGCCGTCCAGCCACGCACCGTCGATGAAGGTCCAGGTCTTCGACCACTCCGCCATGTCATCCTCCCGATTGCGCGCATATCGAAGTCGTTTCGCCCGCTCCAGTCAATCGGTGGTCCGGGCGGCGCGGAGGTGGCGATCGGATAGTCCCGCTGTTGCCGGTGTCGCAACAGTCCGTTTCGCTGGAAGCTTCCCCGGGCAAAGTCTCCGGTTCCCGGTGCATGCTGCCGCGCGAACCCGTAACGCGGCCATTCGTCGGTGCACGCTCACGCGCCTGTGAATTGAAGCGCCGGCGTCCATTCCCGAAGGTCAGCGGTGCGAGAGCCGGGTTCCCCCACCCGGCCGGGCATCAAGGAGGAGTGATGAGCAAGCGAGCAGTGTTCGTCGGGACGGTTGGCGCTGTCCTGATCGCGGCGACGGCCACCTGGGCGGCCATGGATCCAATCGCCACGCGCAAGGCGGTGATGAAGAACAACGGTGCGGCGATCGGCGCGCTGGTGGCGATGGCCAAGGGCGAGGCCGAGTTCGACGCCCGGGCGGCCAATCTCGCGGTGCGCACGCTCTACAACGGCTCCGCCGACATCCCCGCCCTGTTCCCCGCCGGCACGGAATCCGGCGGCGAGACCGAGGCGCTACCTGCCATCTGGTCGGACGCGGCCGGCTTCGCCGCAAAGGCCGAGGCGATGAACGCGGCCGCGGCCCAGCTGATCGCCACACCGATCGAGAATCTTGACGGTGTCAGGGCCGCAGTCGGGGCGCTCGGCCAGACCTGCCAGGGCTGCCACGAGACCTTCCGGATGAAGAAGAGCTGACCGCGTCCGGTTGGCTCCAATGATGCGGCGTATCGTCCTGACGCTGCTGGTGCTCGCCCTCGCGGGGGCGGGCGCCTTCTGGCTGTTGACCATGCCGCGCGGCCTTGAGGCCGCAGACCTGCCGGACCACACGCCCGACGTCGAGCACGGCCGCTACATGTTCTTCGCCGGCGGATGCGCGTCCTGTCATGCGGCGCCGGGCCAGGACGATCCGCTGCATCTTGCCGGCGGGCTGGCGCTCGAGTCCCCGTTCGGCACCTTCCACGCCCCCAACATCTCGCCGGACCCCGTGCACGGCATCGGCGGCTGGTCGACGCTCGACTTCGTCAACGCCATGACGCGCGGCATCGGACCCGGCGGCGAGCACCTCTACCCGGCCTTCCCCTACACCTCTTACCAGCGCATGCGGATCGAGGACGTCATCGACATCAAGGCCTTCATCGACACGCTGGAGCCGATTGCCAGCGATGCGCCCGGCCACGCCCTGCCGTTCCCCTTCACCATGCGGGGCGGACTGGGGCTGTGGAAGCTCCTCTATCTGGACGGCGAGCCGTTCCGGCCCGATCCGGCTGCTTCCGAGGAGATCAACCGCGGCGCCTATCTGGTCACCGGCCCGGGCCATTGCGGGGAATGCCACACCCCGCGCGACATGCTGGGCGGCATGGAGCAGAGCCGATATCTCGCCGGCGGGCCATCGCCGGAAGGGAAGGGGCGTATCCCCAACATCACCCCCAGCGCCGAGGGGATCGCGTCCTGGTCGGCCGGTGATATCGCCTATGCGCTGGAGACCGGCTTCACCCCGGAATTCGATTCGCTCGGCGGCTCGATGGCTCGCGTCGTCCGCAACATGGCGCGGCTGAGCGGAGAGGACCGCGCCGCGATCGCCGCTTACCTGAAGAGCGTGCCGCCCCAGCCCTGAGGGGAGCCATCATGAGGCGCGTCATCCCGGCCAAGCGAGCACCGCGAGCGCGAGCCGGGATCGGAACGCTTCCACGCATCCGTCGTGCCCTCCCGATCCCGGATCGGCCTAAAGGCCGTCCGGGATGACGGGGAAAATTGGTCCTTCGGTCGGCTGATCTCGGTGCCTGTGCCCCCCGCTTCCCTGAGGCGCCGCACCGCGCGCCCCGAGACACATCCCACCCGCCTGACATCCCGCTGAAACATTTCGTCGACGAAGCGACATTCGACAGAAAACCCCACACCTCACAACAGCCCCGGTAACAGGCCGGGGTTCCCCGCGGGGGCCGGCCGCAACACCGCCCCAGCGAGGAGTGAGAGATGACGTCGACCATGAAGCCCGAGACAATGGCGATCCACGCCGGCTTCCGCAAGGATGCCGCGACCAATGCCGTCGCCGTACCGATCTACCAGACCACGTCCTTCCAGTTCGACTCGACCGAGCATGCCGGCCGGCTGTTCGCGCTCGAGGAACTCGGCAACATCTACACCCGCGTGATGAACCCGACCTGCGCCGTGCTGGAGGAGCGCATGGCGGCAATGGAGGGTGGCGTCGCCGCGCTTGCCGTCGCCTCCGGCCAGGCGGCGACCGCGATGGCGATCCAGAACATCGCCCAGGTCGGAGACAACATCGTCTCCTCCACCGACCTCTACGGCGGCACCTGGAACCTGTTCGCCAACACCATGAAGACCATGGGCATCGAGGTGCGCTTCGCCGATCCGGCCGACCCGGAGAACTTCCGGCGCATGACCGACGCGCGGACCCGCGCCTACTATGCCGAGACCCTGCCCAATCCGACGCTCAACGTCTTCCCGATCGCCGAGGGCGCCAGGATCGGCGAGGAACTCGGCGTGCCGCTGATCATGGACAACACGGCGGCGCCGGTGATCTGCCGGCCGATTGAGATGGGCGCCCATATCGTCGTCTACTCGACCACGAAGTATATTGGCGGTCACGGCACCTCCATCGGCGGCATGATCATCGATTCCGGCCGCTTCGACTGGGAGAGGCACGCCACCCGCTTCCCGATGCTGAACCAGCCCGACCCGAGCTATCACGGCGCGGTCTGGACTGAAGCCGTGAAACCGATGGGGCCGATCGCCTACATCATCAAGGCGCGCGTCACCCTGCAGCGTGATCTCGGCGCGGCGATGAGCCCGTTCAACGCCTTCATGTTCATCCAGGGCCTCGAGTCGCTGCCGCTCAGGATGCGCGAGCACTGCCGCAACGCGATGATGGTCGCCCAGTATCTGAGCCGGCAGGCCGGCGTCAGCAAGGTGATCTTCCCCGGCCTGATGACCGGCGAGATGCGCCGCCGCGCCGATGCCGCCCTCGACGGCGGCTATGGCGGCCTCGTCGGCTTCGAGCTCGCCGGTGGCATGGAGGCTGGCAAGCGCTTCATCGACGCGCTGCAGATGATCTACCACGTCGCCAACATCGGCGACGCGCGGACGCTGGCGATCCATCCCGCCTCCACCACCCACTCGCAGCTCTCGCCCGCCGAGCAGATGGCGAGCGGTGTTACGCCCGGCTATGTGCGCCTGTCCGTTGGGCTCGAGCACATCGACGACATCGTCGCCGATCTCGATCAGGCGCTCGCAGCGGCGGGGTCCGGTCGCGCCAAGGCGGCGTGAGCCGGGGCGGGGGGGGGGGGGGGCGGCCCCCCCCCCCCCCCCCCCCCC
>JAEYRQ010000599.1 GCA_023435545.1 Pseudomonadota bacterium
AATGTGCGGGCCTCGAACGGCATCATTCACATCATCGACGAGGTGCTGCTCCCCGCGCGCGGCTGCCCGTAGGACGGGACGTAATACGGGGCCGCATCGCTTAATGGCATGCGGCCCCGCACCGACCGGCTACCTCGGGCAGTGTACGCTCGGGCCAATCCGCTCTAGCGAACGCTGACGATTGTCAGCCGGCACCTTGCCCCCGTGAGCGTGTCCCAGTCGATCGAAGCGCCCTCTTGCAGCCCGATCAGCGCCGCGCCGATCGGCGTGAGCACCGAGACCCGACCGGTCGCGTAGTCGGCGTTGGACGGGAACTCCAGGATGACCGTCCGTTCCCTGCCGGATCGGGCATCGATGAAGGTCACTTCCGACCCGATGGTGACGACGTCGGCGGGGACCTCCCCGGTCGGCAGGACGCTCGCCCTCTCGACCTCATCCAGCAGCCGCTGCGCGACCTCCGGCACGCGCGGCAGCGCGGCCATTGCCAGGTCGTGGAGCCTGTCCGCATAGGCGGCGTCGATGATGAGCGGCGGATCGGGACGGTCGACGCCCGTGTCCTGTCCGACGGAGCCGTGGGCAGCGAGGTCAGCCATGGGAGCGCTCCTTGTACAGCCCGTTCCGGACAGCCCTGCGCTCGGCTTCAGGCTGGTAGGTCACGGCGTCCAGTTGGACCGCACCGATCGAGCCGTCAGCACGCAAGAGAGGTGAGCGCTGGCCAGCCGCCATGCCGAGAACGGTGACTCCCACAAAGGTTGGGATCGGCAGCAGGCTGTCGACCGAGGCCTGGCTGCTCCAATGGGCGAGGAGGCGCGATTCCGCCGGCCGGTCGTCGATACTGAACCGGATGCGGCTGTTGCCGGTGGCAATCGACGGCTCGATGTCGTCGGACAGCACCACGGTCGCGTCCGCCAGCTTGGTGCGGATCAGCCGGGCCAACAGGCGATCGTCCGAGGGTGCGCAATCCGCGTCCAGCAGGCGCCAGAGATGCGCCTCGAGCAGGGTGTAATCACGGCTGGTGAGACGGCTCGTGACCGGCCGCATCGTCTCCAGTCGCGGGCCGGGCTGGGAAGGCAGCCCTCCCCCGCGCTCCGTGACGGGTTCGGTTTCATGGAGGCCATAGGCCTCGAAGGGAGCAGTGCATGCGCGCATGATATCGTGCTCCGGGCCGACGCGGTGGTCGACCTCGCTCGGGTGATCGGGAAGTGGCTGAGGAAATGCCCCCGGACGGCGGGCAGCGCGAAAACGCGCCTACCCCGCCCGGGGCAGCGATCCTGCGATCAGCGAACCTGCGAAGAGCAGATATCGATAGGTCTTGTTGCGGACCGGCATGATGTGCCCAATCTAGGCCCGCGCGGCGGCGAACTCAAGGATGCCCCTGGCCTCCGTCGGTCTGGAGGGGGCGGTATGGTTCAGGTACCCGGCTCACTCCGCCCTGGCCCTGGCGGTACCGATCGCCTGGCCCTGCAGATAGTGCGTGCCGACCTCGGCCGTGAGATCCACCGCGTCCTTCTCGAACAGCACGATCACGTCGGAGCCGCCGAACTGGAAGAAGCCGAGTTCTTCGCCTTTATACAGTTCCGCGCCGAGATCGGGAGAGAGCTCGACGCTGCTCACCGGGCCCATCCCGATCGGCAGGATCGCCACATGGCCGATCTCCTCGGTCTCCAGCACCACCACGCCGCGCTGCTGGGAGAACTGGTAGCTCTCGCCGTCGGTGAGGTAGGTCGATCCGTCCGGCCGCATGAACACCCCGATATAGGCGAAGCCCGGCACGATCTTCGTCTCGACGACCTTGCCGGCGAAGGGCACGTGGAAGCGGTGGTAGTCGGTGATGCTCAGGAAGAAGTGCGTGAACACCCCGCCGCTGAACTTTTCGCCGAGTTCGCTGTCCTGCAGCAGGTCGGCGATCTTGTGGGTGATGCCCTTCACCTCCAGCGTCGCCTCGTCCGTGATCGGGTAGGCGCCCTTGTAGACCGCATCCGCCGGCGAGACGACGGTGCGTCCGTCGGCAAGCCCTGCGATCGGCCGCTTGCCCGGCTTGATCTGGCGGGCGAAGAACTGGTTGAAGGTCAGCCAGCCGCTCGGGCCCACCACGTAGTCCTCGAGCTTCATGTCGGGGTCGTCGTAGAACGTCTTCAGCCCGCCGATCGAGGCCGGCGAATCGAGGAAATGCCCCCACTCCGCCACCACGTCCCGCGACCAGTTCTCGAAATCCCGGCTCTCGCGCAGCGTGTCGGAGATGTCGGTGATGATGTAGAGCGGCCCGAGCTTGTCCTCGATGTTGCGGCTGGTCGGCACCAGCCGGACGATGCCGTTGACGTAGGTCTCGAACTCGCCGACCGACGAGATCCCGTCCATCCGCGCCTCGGCGATCGCCTTTTCGAGCGCGGCCTTCAGATCGGGCTTAGCCTGCAACAGCGCCCTCAGCCCCTTCACCGACCTCGAATCGCCATAGCCGCTCGCCTGCGCCAGCGAGACGGGAACGACCAGCAACAGCAGCGCGGCAAGCGCGGTTCGGATGAATGTCATGACGTTGGCCCCTCTGCCGGCATCTGCCGCCCCCCCGCGATCCGCTTCGCGGGGATCCGGTCGCAGCCTGTTGCGTCGGCCCGAGAGTAACGTGGGAGTCGGGAGGCGGGCAACGCGATTGCGGCCGGGCGCCCGAGCTGGGCGGACCCAACTGCCGTCGGCACGCATTGCAACGCCGGCGACTTGCGCCCGCTCTTGCGTCCACGCCCGTTACTCCTTCGACGGGTGCAGCCTCTCGGTCATCGCCAGCATCTGGCGCTTCAGTCCCACCGCGTCCTCGACGTCGATCTGGCAGGCTATGCCCGCGCCGCGTTCTTCCTCGAAGCGGCCGACCGCCGCGATCTCGCTCAGCACGGTCGGCGCGATGTGCTCTTCGACCAGCCACATCGCGAGATTGCGGTGTGACGCCAGTTCGAGGCCCAGCGGTCCGCGCTCCGGTTCTCGACCTTCGCCCCGTGCAGAGGTGATGATGGTCGATCCGGTTGCGCCCGCCGCGCGCGCGGCTTGCAGAACATCCTCAAGCCGCGCATCCGGCAAGAAGGCGATGATCAGCTTGAATTTCATGCGCTTGTCCCCGCTCAAGCGGACCTCAGAGGTCCGGTTTCCGCGCTCGACCCTGCACATACGCCGTCGTCAGCACGGTGATGGCAGAGCCCACCATGGCCAGCGCGATGAGACCGAAACCGTGCGTCAAGGCGCTGCGGCCGGGCAGGGTATCGGCCACCGCGACACCATAGACCGCGATCATCGGAACGGTCACGACCGACGTGGCGATCGCGCCGCTGTCCAGCGCCAGTGGCACCAGACCCCGCGGCGCGATGAACACGAGCACGGCCAGCACAATCACCATGGGCGCCAGAATGCTGCCGAGGGGGAGACCGAGGATCAGCCGAAGCACGCCCAGCGCCAATCCCAGGCCGAATCCCGCAGCGACCGCGCTCCTCAGCACGACAGGACGGATGGTGCCGCCCGAAAGGGTTTGAACCCGGTCGGCCGTCGCCGACAGGGTCGGTTCGATGAATGCAGCAGCTCCGCCAAGCGCAACGGCGAAAAGGACGAGGCCGGAATAGGAGATCCAGTACCCTCCATCGACGGCGCGCTCGCTCAGAGACCGTGCGAGATCGGCACTCGCCGGCAGGAAGGTGCTGTCGAGGCCGAACCGGAACAGCGTAAGTCCGACCGCAATATGGGCCGCTCCGATCAATGTGCGCCGTGCGATGGCCCGGTCCGACCTGAGGAAGCGCGCCCAGAACAGGACGAGGACCAGGGCGACAGGGGCCAGGTCAATGGCGGTCTGCAGAAGCTCGCGCTGAAACAGGCTCAGCATCGTCACGAACCCGGAACCAGCACAAAGCCCGCGACGAGGAATGCCAGCATGGGCGTCAGGCTCGCAAGAACGACCATCCCGAAGCCGTCCTCGAGCGCGTTGCGGCTGCGCAGGACGGAGGAAAGGCCGATGCCGAGCGCCATCATCAGCGGAATGTTTATCGTCGAGGTCGCGGCCGTTCCCGCATCAAGCGCCGCCGCCACGAAAGGAGCGCCGGACAGCAACGCCACCATCGAGATGAAGGCATAGGCCGGCAGCACCAGCCAGATGATCGGCCAGCCCTTCAGGATTCGCCATACGCCCAGCATGAGTGCCAGTCCGAGCGCGACGGACACCCCGTATCGGATCTGCGCGGCGATTGCCCCGAGTTGCGCCTCGGAGGCAGGAAATTCGGGATCGCCCACCATGGCAGCGGCGGCTTCGGCGGCGACCGCGGCAAGCGCCGGCTCCGCCGCCGTGCTGCCGAAGCCGAGCGCGAACGCGAAGACCAGCAGCCAGAACGGATTCCCGCGACGCGTCATCGCATCGGCCAGCGCCTCGCCGATGGGAAACAGACCGATCTCAAGCCCACGCACGAGCAGCATCAATCCGACCAGCGTCGATAACAGGCCGATGGCCAGCTCGATGGGCCTCTCCGGCATCCTGCCGAGCACCAGGAGCTGGAAGACGCCGATTGTCACCAGAATCGGCAGCATGTTTCGGAAGGTGGCGAACAGGGCGCCGATCAGTTGGACCATTTGTGACACGCGCGAGGCCAGGTCCGGGGTTTCAGGTCAATGCACTGACTGCCATACTGACAGTTCATCAAGAAATAGCCAAGAAACTGGAAACCATGCTGAAATCACTCCTTGCAGCCTCCGATCTGTCCAGTCGTTCCAGGCCTGCGGTGCTGCGCGCGATGCAGCTTGCGAAGCATTTTGCAGCACGAGCAGGCGTGTTGCACGTTGTGGAGGACGATCAGCCGGACGCGCGGATGCGCGAGGAGATGCGCAGTGCGGAGGCATTCCTCGAGACGCAGTTGAAGGAATTCGAAGGGCCACCTGGCTGCGAGGTCTACACGCGCTCAGGCGATGCCTTCCGGGTGATCGTCGATGAAGCAGAGGCGAGGGATGCCGACCTGATCGTGCTCGGCGCCCATCGAAGGCAGTTCCTCCGCGACATTTTCGTCGGGACGACGATCGAGCGGGTCACGCGGACGGCGGGGCGGCCCGTGCTGATGGCCAATGCCGAGGGCGTGGAGCGTTGGAAGAAGATCCTCATCGCTGTCGACATGTCCGAATCCTCCGGCCGCGCCGCCCGGGTCGCGCTGGAACTCGGACTGCTGGAAGGGGCGGAGGTGACATTCGTCCATGTCTACACGCCCGTCACAGGCAAGATGATGGCCTTTGCGGGCATCTCCTCGGACCGGATCCGCGAGGAGGCCAGCCGCGAGTTCGAGACGACCTGGCACGAGATGGCGAGCTTCATCCGCGAACTGGATCTGGGAGAGCTGGAGTACCAGGTCCGGCTTATCGAAGGCCTCGGTCCCGGCGCGATCCTGGGCCTGGCGGAGCAGGCTGGTTCCGACCTGCTGGTCATGGGGACGCGGGGATTGTCCGGCGTGAAGCAAGTGTTGCTCGGCAGCGTGGCACAGGAACTCATGAACAGCGCCACGATCGACGTCTTGGCGGTGCCCCCGAGACGGTGAGGGCGGTCGGGCTGATACCTCTCGCCTCTCCATGCGCCGGATTCTACCGGTACCTGCCGGATGGAGGAGCGGGTGTCGCCGAAATTTCTCTTTGTTTTCTGGGATGTTGGCTGGTGCCCATGGCGTGGATTGAACACGCGACCTCTCCCTTACCAAGGGAGTGCTCTACCACTG
>JAEYRQ010000048.1 GCA_023435545.1 Pseudomonadota bacterium
GGGTGAGATGTCCGATCGGAACGCAGCCAGGGTGTGGCTGGCGGGCATGGCGATGGCCGTGGTCGCAACGGTCGTCGTGCTTGCGACGGGCCTGCGTCTGCCTTCGTCCGATCGGCCGATCGCCCTCGTCTTCGCACCCGGCACGTCCACGGTCGAGGCGGTCGGCCGACTCGCCTCGCTGGACGGCCGCCTGATTTCGACCGGCGCGTTCGAGAATGTCGTCGTCGCGCAGTTCGCCTCCGACATCGGCTTCCGCGCGCTGCTGGCGTCGGGCGTCTGGCTGGCGCTGGAGCCGCTCGCATTCGGCGGATGCCTCGATCTGAGGTCGTCCGCAGAAACAACAATATTCTCGGGAAGGGACGAAACGACATGAACGCGTTGACCGGCCTGCGCGCGCAGGTGAGCCGATACATGGTCTGGTTCCTCTGGGCGCATGTGCCGCTGGTCGCGGCGGCCGGCCTCTGGCTCGGCAACGGCTGGCTGGCCCCCACGCTCGCCGCGACCCTTTTCGCCGGGATCGCCACGGCGGCATGGCGGATGGATGCCTCCGGCGACGTGGCGCGGCCGGTGATGGGGGTCTCGCTGGTGATGATGGTGTCGCTGCTGGTCTATCAGGCGGCCGGTCATCCCTGGCAGATCGACATGCACATGTACTTCTTCGCGGCGCTGGCGATCCTCGCCGCGTTCTGCGACTGGCGGACCATCGTGATTGCCACCGCCGTGGTGGCGGTGCATCACCTGCTGCTCAACTTCGTGCTGCCGGCCGCCGTGTTTCCGAACGGCGCATCGTTCGGACGCGTCGTACTGCACGCGGTGATCGTGGTCGTGGAGGCCGCCGCGCTGGTCTGGCTCACCGCGCGACTGGCCGCTGCCTTCGTCGAGCAGGACGCCGCGGCCGACAAGGCGCGGCAGGCCGAAGCCGAGGCGCGGCGCCTGGGCGAGGAGGTGCGAACCGGCGAGCAGTCGGCCGCTGCGGAGAGGCGCCGGGTGCTCGCGGGCCTGTCGGACGAGTTCGAGGAGAGCGTCGGGCGCCTGGTCGCGACCCTGTCGGATCAGGTCCGCCAGCTCGGCGAGAGCGCCGATGCCATGTCGAGCGTCGCCACGGATTCGAGCCGGCGCAGCGGAACCGCCGCGGAGCACGTCCAGCAGGCGATCCGCAACGTCGAGACCGTCGCCGCGGCGACCGAGCAGGTGAACGCCTCGATCAGCGAGATCGCCCGGCAGGTCAGCCACTCGACCCAGATCGCACAACAGGCCGCCGAGCGTGCCAGCGGCACCGACCGCACGGTGCACGAACTCTCCGACTCCGCGCAGAGGATCGGCGACGTCATCGACCTGATCCGCAACGTCGCCGAGCAGACCAACCTGCTGGCGCTGAACGCCACCATCGAGGCCGCCCGAGCAGGTGAGGCGGGCAGGGGTTTCGCCGTCGTCGCCTCGGAGGTGAAGAGCCTCGCCACCCAGACCTCGAAGGCGACCGAGGACATCGCCCATCAGATCGGCGCGATGCAGTCCGCCTCGCGCGATGCGGTGGAGGCGATCGCGGCGATCCGCGAGACCATCGACGCGATCAACGCGGTTGCCGCCAGCATCTCCTCGGCGGTCGAGCAGCAGAGCGCCGCGGTCAACGAGATCTCCAGCAACACCGCCGCGACGGTGCAGGGGGTCTCGTCGCTGGATTCGGAAATCGGTCGGGTCAAGTCCGCCTCCGAACAGACGCTGGAGGTCGCCGACCGCAATAGGACGGCCACCGGCGCGATCGGCGATCAGGTCGGAAGCCTCGGCGCCGAGGTCCAGAACTTCCTGAACCGGGTGCGGGCGGCCTGACGCCGCCCGTCCTTCGCCGGCCGCGTCACGCCGCCTTCGGCAGCACCGTCTTGACCAGTTCGGCCCAGAAGCCGACGCCATAGGGGATGGCGTCGTCGTTGAAGTCGTATTGCGGCGTATGCACCATCGCGCCGCCCTTCTCGCCGGGCATGCCGTTGCCGAGCCAGATATAGGCGCCGGGGCGCTTCTCCAGCATGTAGGAGAAGTCCTCGGCACCCATCTTCGGCTCGCCGGCGGTGTTGACGTTGGCAGCGCCGACGACCTGGCGCGCTGCCGCCGCCGCGATCTCGGTCTCGTCGGCGGTGTTCACCGTCGGCGGATAGTTGCGCATGAAGGCGATCTCGGCAGTGGCGTCGAAGGCCGCCGCCACGCTGGTGGCGATGCGCTTCAATTCGCTCTCGATCAGGTCGCGCACCTCCGGCAGGAAGCTGCGGCAGGTCCCCGACAGCACTGCCTCCTCCGGGATGACATTGAAGGCGTCGCCGGCGTGGAACTGGGTGACCGAGACCACCGCGTCCTTGATCGGAGCGACGCGGCGGCTGACGATGGATTGCAGCGCGGTGACGATCTGGGCGCCGATCAGCACGGGATCGCGCGAGACGTGCGGCATGGCGCCGTGGCCGCCCTTGCCGCGGATGGTGATGCGAAACTCGTCGGCGGCCGCCATGCAGGGCCCCGGACGCATCGAGATCGAGCCGAGCGGCATGCCCGGCATGTTGTGCATGCCGTAGACCTGCTCGCAGGGGAAGCGGTCGAACAGCCCTTCCTCGACCATCACCCGGCCGCCGGCCTTGCCTTCCTCGGCCGGCTGGAAGAACAGGTAGACGGTGCCGTCGAACTCGTCGCGATGGTCGGCCAGGAACCGCGCCGCGCCGAGCAGCATGGTGGTGTGGCCGTCATGGCCGCAGGCATGCATCTTGCCGGCCTGGGTCGAGCGATGGCCGAAATCGTTCTTCTCGGCGATCGGCAGGGCGTCCATGTCGGCCCTCAGGCCCACAGCCCGGTTGGAGCCGCCGCCGCTGCCGCCGCGGCCGCGCACGACGCCGACGACGCCGGTCCTGGCGATGCCGGTATGGACCTCGTCGACGCCGAATTCCTTCAGCTTCTCCGCGACGATGCCGGCGGTGCGCGTTTCCTCGAAGCCGAGCTCTGGATGGGCATGCAGGTCGCGGCGGATCGCCGTCAGTTCGTTCATGTAGGGCTTCACCCGGTCGGTGATCGTCATTCCTTCAGTCTCCATTTGCAGAACCGGCACCGGTCGTACCGGATAGATGCGACGCTTCGCAGCGGATGGCAAGCGACAACTCAGGATTGCGGCGCCCCGGCCGGCGGCAGCAGGGTCTCGACGAGGCCGATCCAGTAGGCGGCGCCGACCGGGAGGGCGGCGTCGTTGAAATCGTAATGCGGCGAGTGCAGGTCAGCACCGTCCATGCCGTTGCCCAGCCATATGTAGCAGCCGGGGCGCTCCTGGAGCATGAACGAGAAGTCCTCGCCCGCCATCATCGGCTCGCCGGCGGTAGAGACGTTGCCGGCTCCGACCGTGCCCGCAGCGGCGCGGGCGGCGATCGCGGTCTCGGCCTCCGTGTTTACAGTCGCGGGATAGCGGCGCTGGTAGTCGATCTCGACTTCCGCGTCGAAGGCGGCGACAACGCCGCGTGTGATCCGGCCGAACTCGGCCTCAATCACGTCATGCACGGCGGGATCGAAGCTTCGGCAGGTTCCGCCGATTTCCGCCTCCTCAGGGATTACGTTGAAGGCATCGCCGGCCGCCACCCGTGTCACGGAGACCACGGCGCTGCGGATCGGATCGACGCGCCGCGCTGCGATCGATTGCAGCGCGGTGACGACATGGGATGCGATCAGCACCGGATCGCGCGACACATGCGGCATGGCGCCGTGGCCGCCCTTGCCGCGGATCCGCATGACGAAGATGGCGGTCGCCGCCATGCAGGGGCCGGGGCGCATCGATATGGCGCCGACGGGCATGCCCGGCCGGTTGTGCATCCCGAACACCCGCTCGCAGGGGAAGCGCTCGAACAGGCCCTCCTCGACCATCACCCGGCCGCCGCCACCGCCTTCCTCAGCCGGCTGGAAGATCAGGTTGACCGTGCCGTCGAAGGCATCGCGGTTCTCAGCCAGCCACCGCGCCGCGCCGAGCAGCATAGTGGTGTGGCCGTCATGGCCGCAGGCGTGCATC
>JAEYRQ010000078.1 GCA_023435545.1 Pseudomonadota bacterium
GCTCGCCTACGTGGTGCTCGCGGCCGCCCTGGTGGTGCCGGCCGGCATCATGGCGGCGGGAACCCAGATCGCCCTGCACGCGGTCGGCAAGATCACCCTGTTCTTCTGTGCCGGCGCGATCTACACGGCGGCTCACAAGACCGAGATCAGCGACATGGTCGGCATCGGCCGGAAGATGCCCGTCACCATGTTCGCCTTCCTGATCGGATCGCTGTCGATCATCGGCCTGCCGCCGCTCGGCGGCGCCTGGACCAAGTGATACCTGATGCTCGGCGCCGTGGAATCCGAGCATCTGTTCGTCGCCGTGGTGCTGCTGGTCTCCTCGCTGCTCAATGTCGCCTACCTGCTGCCGATCGTCGCGCGCGGCTTCTTCCTGCCGCCCAAGGACGCCAAGGACGGCAAGGGGAAGATCGAGGAGGCCCCGATCGCCTGCCTCGTCCCGCTGTGCATCACCGCCGCGCTGTGCGTGGTGCTGTTCTTCGCGGTGGCGCCGCTGGAATCGATCCTCGGCGAACTGGTCGCGACCGGCGAGGCCGGCATCGACGCGCCGGAAGCCGTTCCGGAGACGTCCGGAGGCGGCGAGCTTCCCGTCGAGGTGGAGGAGGCCGAATGAGCTCCAACCGGCAGGACGACGCAGGCCGCCCGGCTTGGCGGCTCGACGACAAGCCGACGCTGAAGCGGCTGATCGTCATCCTCACGGTCGCCTCGCTGGCGCTGCTGGCGACCGACCTCGTCGTGCCCCGCCACGGCAAACTCGCCATCGAAAACGTGTTCGGCGTCTACGCGGCGCTGGCGCTGATCGGCGTCGGCCTCGTCTGGATCGGCGGCAAGTTCGTTCAGGCGCTGCTGGACCGTCCGGAGGACTACTATGATCGGTGAGGTCTCCCCCGGTCTGGTGCTGATCCTCGGCGCGCTGCTGGTGCCGGTGCTGCGCGGGCATCTTCGCTCGGTCTCGATGCTGGCCCTGCCGGCGGTGGCCTTCCTGATGGTCGCGGGCCTCCCCGACGGCGAGTTCGGCCGCATCGACCTGATGGGGATGACCTTCGTCACGCTCGAGGTCGATCCGCTCAGCCGCATCTTCGGCTACGTGTTCACGCTCGCCGCCTTCGCCGGGGTCCTCTACGCGCTGCATGTGAAGGACACCGTCCAGCATGTCGCCGCGCTGATCTATGCGGGGGCTGCGATCTCGGCGGTGTTCGCCGGCGATCTTGTCACCCTGTTCGTGTTCTGGGAACTGACGGCGTTGTCCTCGGTGTTCCTGGTGTGGGCGCGCCGCGACGAGGCGGCGGTCCGGGCGGGCCTGCGCTATCTGGTCTTCCAGATCGGCTCGGGCGTCTTCCTGCTCGCCGGCACCACGCTTCTCTACCACCAGACCGGCTCGATCGAATTCGGCCCGGTCGGGCTGGGCAGCCTCGCTGGCGTGCTGATCTTCCTCGCCTTCGGCATCAAGTGCGCCTTCCCGCTGCTGCATTCCTGGCTGCAGGAATCCTATCCCGCCTCGACGCCGACCGGCATGGTGTTCCTGTCCGCCTTCACCACCAAGATGGCGGTCTACGCGCTGATCCGCGGCTATGCCGGCACCGAGATCCTGATCCCGATCGGCATCGTCATGGTGCTGTTTCCGCTGGCCTATGCGGCGGTCGAGAACGACATCCGCGCGGTGCTGGTGCGCGTTCTCAACAGCCAGCTCGGCTTCATGGTGATCGGTATCGGCATCGGCTCGGATCTGGCGATCGCCGGCGTCGCGGCGCACGCGGCCGGCCACGTCGCCTACAACACGCTGCTGGTCATGGTGGCCGGCGCAGTGCTCACCGTCACCGGCACCGCCCGGCTGACCGATTTGGGCGGGCTGTCGCGGACGATGCCGCAGACCGCAATCTACGCGGTGATCGGCGCGCTTGCCATCGCCACACCGCTGTTCTGCGGCTTCACCATGAAGTCGCTGATCATCTCGAGCGCCGACTATGGCGGCTACGCGGTCACCTGGGTCGTGCTGATGATCGGCTCGGTCGGGGCCTTCCTGCTGGCAGGCCTCAGGCTGCAAGGCATGACCTTCTTCCGCTCGGTGCCCGGAAAGCGGGAGACCTCGTCCGGCGAGGCACCCGCCAACATGCGGCTGGCGATGGGCGCGGTGGTGATCGCCTGCATCGGCCTCGGCCTCGTTCCTTCGGCCGTCTACGCGCTGTTGCCCGGCGCGCCCGCCTACGAGGTCTACACGCTGGATCACGTGCTGACCCAGTTCCAGGTGCTCGGCTTCACCGCGCTGGGCTTCGCGGTGCTGCTCTATTACGGGTTCTATCCAGCCGCGCAGCGCGGCATCGCGCTCGACGTGGACGCCATCTACCGTACCGTCCTGCCGCGCCTGGTGCGCTTCGTCTGGACGCTGGCCAAGGCGGTGGGTTCCATCGGCCTTCAGGTGGGCCTGCGGCAGATCGGTGCCTTCGTCGACGGTGTCTACCGGCACTACGGACCGGAGGGCGTCTTCGCACACTCCTGGCCGACCGGGGCGATGGCGCTGTGGGCGACGCTGCTGCTGGCCGCATGGCTTCTCGCCTACTACGTGTAGTTCGATCCGGAATCTGTATTTGCGACAGCGGCCGGTTAACGGCTCCGGGTCGCCGCACACCCGGCGCAAGACTTCCATCAGACCAGTCTAGCGGCGCATCGACGTCGCAATACATCATTATTCATCGGTGTAGTCCTTGAAACGCCGGTTCGAATAGAATATGTCTCCCCGCATCCGGAGGTGCGCCAAGCGAATCGCTCGGAACGTCCGGTCTCCATCGGAGTTCCGGCCCCCTGATGGTGGCATGGAGCGTTCGTGGGCCATCACGTAATCGAACTACAAGCCGAGAGAGACGCCCACATCATGGATCAGGCTAACGACAATTCTGCACTTATCGAGCTCGCCGCCGATATCGTTTCGGCCTATGTCAGCAACAATACTGTGCCGACTGCGGATCTCGGGGCTTTGATCAACGATGTGCATCGGGCACTGGTGAGCGCTACCGTCGGCGCGACGGAGCCGGTGAAGGAGGAGCTGAAGCCGGCCGTCCCCGTTCGCAAGTCCGTCACGCCGGAATACATCGTCTGTCTCGAGGACGGGAAGAAGTTCAAGTCGCTGAAGCGGCACCTGCGCACCCACTA